>JBGPTQ010000112.1:0-6189 GCA_041490725.1 Allostellaceae bacterium
GGCCGACGCTGCTGTTGTGGGGCGCCGAGGACCGTATCGTCACGCCGGCCTATGGCGAAGGCTGGCGCGCGGAAATTCCCGGCAGCAAGATCGAGATCATTCCGGGCGCCGGTCATTTCCCGCATTGGGAGCAGCCGGAGGCTTTCGTCAGCCGCCTGGCGGCGTTCGTCGACGGCGCCGGCGTTTAGAGGAGCATAGCCATGCGCGTCTGGTACTTCTCGGAGATGGCCTACCACCCGGCCTGGGAGGAAGGGCTGAAGCGCGGCTCGCTCCGGGTCGTGCTGCCGAACGCCAATTACGATCCGCAGATCGGCCATGGCCTCCTCAACCGCTACCTCGACGAGTTCGCGCTGTGCGACGAAGTTGGCCTCGACATCATGGTCAACGAGCACCACAGCACCTCGACCTGCCTGACGATCTCGGTGCCGATGGCGCTGGCGATCATTGCGCGCGAAACCAAGCGCTCGCGCCTCCTATCGCTCGGCAACCCAATCGCCAACCGGCCGGACCCGGTGCGGGTCGCCGAGGAGATGGCCTGGCTCGACGTCTTGTCCGGCGGCCGGTTGGAGATGGGGCTGGTCAAGGGCGCGCCCTACGAGATCGCGCCGGCCAACAGCAATCCCGCCAATTTGATGCGCCGCTATTGGGAGGCGCACGACCTCATTCTGAAGGCGATGTCGACGACCGACGGGCCATTCAGCTGGGAAGGCGAATTCTTCCACTACCGCAATGTCAACATCTGGCCGCGCCCCTACCAGCAGCCGACCCCGCCGGTATGGATGACCGGGCTCAGCGTCGAGACCGGGAGGATGGCGGCCGAACACGGCCATGTCGTCGGCACCTTGCTGTCCTTGTCGGCCGCCGGGCCGATGTTCGCTGCCTATCGCCAGCGCGCCCAGGAGCTTGGCTGGACCGCCGGTCCCGACCGTTTCGCCTATGCCGCGGTGATCGGCGTCGGGGCGACGCGCGAGGAGGGGCTGCGCCGCGCCAACCTCGCAGCCGATTACGTCCGCACCTCGCCGATCGTGGCCGAGCCGTTCACCAACCCGCCTGGCTACAACTCGCTCGGCGCCAATGTCGCGATGCTCAAGGCGGGCGGCAAGCGCGGCGGCTTCGTCCGCGATCGGCACGGCAATCCGGTCGACCAGACCACCGCGTCGATCGAGCAGCTGATCGAGAGCGGCACCTGCTTTGCCGGCACTCCGGACGATGTCTACGACCAGATCAAGGCGCTCAACGACCGGGTCGGCGGCTTTGGCCACCTGTTGTTCTTCGGCCAGGGCGGCTTCCTCGACCATGAAGACACGGTCGCGAACATCACCTTGTTCGGGAAGGAGGTCATGCCGCGCCTGCGCGAGCTCAATCCGGAACCGAGAAAGGCTGCCATGGCCGCAGCACAATAGCGGGGCTAGTTGCGTGCTCTGACACCACCACCGAGCAGGAGAAACCGATGGAAGATGCAGAAATCGTCGCACTGCGTGCGAAACTGGCGAGCCGGCCGCGTTCCGACGATTACCGGCAGCGCCGGCGCGACTTCGATGCGCGCAGCCTGGAATACCGCGTCGCCCCCGACGTCACGGTCGAGCCGGTGACGGCGGGCGGCGTGCGCGCCGAGTGGACTTCGACGCCGCCGGACACAAGCGACGCCGCGCTCCTCTATCTGCACGGCGGGGGGTACGTGATCGGTTCGCTCGATAGCCACCGGCACCTCGTCGCCGAGGCCGGCCGCGCCGCCGGATGCTGGGCGTTGGCGCTCGATTACCGGCTCGCGCCCGAGCACCCGTTTCCCGCCGCGGTCGAGGATGCGGTTGCCGGGTATCGCTATCTGCTGGCCCGTGGCGTCAAGCCCGGCCGCATCGCAATCGCCGGCGACAGCGCCGGCGGCGGGCTCGTCGTCGCGGCGATGGTGGCGATCCGCGAGGCGGGCCTGCCGCAACCGGGTTGCGGCTGGTGCATCTCGCCTTGGGTCGACATGGAAATGACCGGCGAGACGATGACCAGCAAATCGGCGGCCGATCCGATGGTGCAACGGGCCGGCGTTGAGGAGATGGCGCGCCTCTACTTGAACGGGGCCGATCCGCGCTCGCCATTGGCGGCGCCGATATATGCGGATCTGACCGGCTTGGCGCCTTTGCTCATCCAGGTCGGCACCGCCGAAACCCTGCTCGACGATGCGATCCGCCTCGCCAAGGTGGCGGGCGCCGCCGACGTGCGGGTCGATCTTCAGATCTGGCCGGAAATGGTCCATGTCTGGCCGCTGTTTCATCCCGAGCTGAAGGCCGGCCTGCGGGCGCTCGCGGCGGGCGGCGCGTTGGTGCGGGCGCATATCTCCGGGTAGCGCAATTTCCGGTGATGTCGGCTCGCGCCGGTGCCGGCCCATCACCCTCCCACGCTACGCGCGGGTCAGGGGGTGGGCCGCGGTGTGCTGCATCATGCTGCGCGAGCGCCAGGATCGGCCCGGTGAGGGGCCGGCACCGGCGGATCAACCCGGTCGAAATTCTCTCAAGCTCACCCGCGCCTTCCGCCGCCGGTCTTGCGAAACCACTGGCCGGACGTGGCGCCCGCTTCCACCTGGATCTTATGCTTGGCGATCCAGGCCTCGGCTTCCTCTGCGCTGGCGAAGGGGCTGACCGTTGTCGGATAGGTATCCGGGATGGCGACCTTGACGCCGAAAGTCCCGTCTGCCAACGGAACCACCGTGTAGGTCGCCTCGGAGTGCGGGTGTATCCTTGCCATAGGGATCATATAATGCGTTTTCCCCCGGCTGGAAACCCGGCGCGACCCAGGCATGATTGCGCCGCGGTTTGACGCTCCGGCGGAAATTCCATAGATTCACCGCGTTCCCGCCGACGGAGAGCACCTCATGGCGTACACGATCACGCCCCTCAGCCTGCACACCGGAGCCGAGATCCGCGGCCTCGACCTGACCAAACCGGTCGACCCCGAGACCCGGGCATCGCTCAACCGCGCCTTCGCGACGCACCATGTTCTGGTGGTGCGCGACCAGACATACCAGCCGGAGGATTTCATCCGGGCGGTGCAGGTGTTCGGCGAATTGCAGCCGCACGACAAGAAGGACCATCACATCCCGGGCTTCCCCGAGATGTATTACGTTTCGAACGAGCAGACCGTGCCGGGCAAGCGCTTTATCGCCGGTGAGACCTTCCACTCCGACCATTCCAACCATCCCGCCCCGCCCAAGGCGACGATCCTCTATCCGGTGTCGTTGCCGAGCCATGGCGGCGACACGCAATACGTCAACATGCACCTGGCCTATGACGATCTGCCCGAGGCGATGAAGCGCCGCATCGAGGGGCTCAAGGCGCTCCATGTCTATCTGAGCAAATACAGCCCGCGCGAGCTGAAGCCGTTGAACGAGGAGAGCCTCAAGGCGATGCCGCCGCCGGGCCTCCACCCGCTGGTGCGCGTGCATCCGGAGAACGGCAGGAAGGCGCTGTTCCTCAACCCGGTGCGCATCGAATCGATCCTCGGCCTGCCGGATGACGAGGCGCTCGACCTCGTGGCCGAACTGATGGCGCATGCGACGCAGCCGAAATACGAATACCGCCATCAATGGCATTACGGCGACATGGTGCTGTGGGACAACCGCAGCGTCATGCACAAGGCCAACCCCGACTACGACATGAACGAGCGCCGTTACCTCTATCGGCTGATGCTCAAAGGCGAGCCGCCGATCCCGGTCGCTGAGGCGGCTTGATCAAGACCCGCCACTCGCTGTCGTCCCGGCGCAGGCCGGGGCCCACCGTTCAACCGTCTCGTCAGCGGATCAGTGGGTCCCGGCCTTCGCCGGGACGACGGCAGAAAGTGACGGCGGCTGGCGCTCCAGGCATTGCGACTTTGGTATAACGCATGACGAGCCGCGGCCTGGCCCCGCCCTCCGGCGACGACAGCGCCCTGCCCGACGAGGAGCGCGCCATGCTGGAGCGTGCGCGGGCGCTGATCCCGCGTCTCGCCGAGCGCGCGCCGGCCGCGACCGCGGCGCGGCAACTGCCGGTAGAAACCATCCTCGATTATCGCGAGGCGGGCATCCTGCGCATCTTGCAGCCCCGGCGCTTCGGCGGCCAGCAAGGCCGGTTCAGCCTGTTCTCCCGGATCGTCGAGGAACTGACCTATGGCTGTGCGTCCTCGGCCTGGGTCTACGCGGTGCTGGCCGAGCATCAGTGGATCGTCGCCCAGTATCCCCTAGCGGCGCAGATTGACGTCTGGGGCGATGATCCCGCAGCGGTCGCTTCGTCCTCGCTGGCGCCCCGCGCGGCGGCCCAGCGTGCCTCCGGCGGTTGGCGCCTCTCCGGCCGCTACTCGTTCTCGAGCGGCTGCGATTATGCGCAATGGGCGATCATCGGCGCCTTCCTCGGCGAGGCGGGCGACCCGCGCCACATCGCCTATCTCTTGGTGCCGCTGGCCGAAATCGAGATCGTCGATGACTGGCAGGTGCTCGGCCTCGCCGGCACCGGCAGCAAGTCGCTGGTGTTGCGCGACGTGTTCGTGCCCCAGCACCGTGTGGTGATGGTCAGCGATCTCTTTGCCGGCACCCCGCCGGGCGCGCTGGTGCATCCCGACTATCCGGTACTGCGCGCGCCGCGCGGGTTCCTGGTCTCCTATTCGCTGCCGCCGGTATGCATCGCGCTCGGCCGCCGCGCCCTCGATATCGCGTGCCGGGCGCTGGCGAGCCGGGTGTCGCGCGGGGTGACCCGGCTGGCGGAATCCGAAATCGTGCAGATGGCGGTCGGCGAGGCCGCCGCCGCGATCGACGTGGCAACGCTGCTGCTGCACACCGGGCGCGATTCCAGCACGGCGGCGGTCAGTTCAGGCCGCAAGATCACCGCGGCCGAGGCATTGCGCGCGCGGCGCGACATGGTGTTCGCGCAGCACCAGGTCGGCTGGGCATTGGAGCGCCTGTGCGAGCTCTCCGGCGCCCGCTGGGTCTACGACACCGACCCTTTACAGGAAATCCGGCGCGACGTAATGACCATCCTGACCCACCACGCCGCCAGCCGCCAAGCCGCGATGGCGCCCTACGGCCACATGCTGCTCAGCCGCGGCGCCGGGTGAGGCGGGGCACGGCTGTCCCACCGGCGATGATTTGAGCTTGTGGGGTGGCTCTTTGACTGAACTTGATCCGCTAGCGCTTGCCGATCTCACCGTGAGAGGCAGGGTTTGAGATAGGCCGTGAGGGCAGATATGGCAAAACGCAAATCTTCCAGAGATTTCCGCTCTTTGCGGGTTTTGCTGCCGGACAAGGCCTTTGCGCTTAGATGCGGGAAGCGTCCAGGCCCAACTGACCGCGTCCGCAAACGTGTCTGGCGCGGGATCATGCATCTGCCGGACGATGTCGCAATTACAACCTCAAATCACCACGGAAGCCAGCTCGCGGCCCTTTACACGCTCTGGGCCGACTGGGTGGAGGCGACCGGGGAGAAGGAGGAGGACGCACTCTTCACTGCCATGCTGGACGCGGCCGACTGCTTCCAGTCGAGCACGTTTGACTCCGTCCACGGTTATTATCGATCGGCATTGTCCAACCTGCGCAGCGCCCTCGAACTAGTTGCGATCGGTGCGTTGGGGAACCTCGCGCCGGCCGACGACGTGTATGCAAGATGGAAAAAGAGCGCTGCAGGCTTGGCCTTCCCGAGCTGCCGCGGGCGTCTCCGTGGCGCGACCAAGGAGCCGGTAAAAACGTTGCTTTTTAAGCCGAACGGGTGGATGGAGGGCCTTTATTACAAGCTCTGCAACTACGCACACTCCCGGCCGGATTCTAGCGACGGCGCGATGTGGGAAAGCAACGGCCCCATCTACGTCGGTACAGTCTTTAATGGCGTGTTTCGGTTGCAAGCCTCGACCTATGCCGCCTGTTATATGCTTGCGAAAGCCGGTAGGCCGAAATGCATCCTCCCGGGAAATTCAGAATTTCTCTTCGACACCGCAAAATTGCTCTGGTCGGATGAGATGGCATCGACCTACAGGAGCCTTTGCGCGGCCTAGAAGCGCAATCGGGGGCAGGTTGAATCACTTCGGGGCTCGTCATTCCCGCGCAAGCGGGAATCCAGGGCAACCGCTGTGCCGCTGCCCCTGGACCCCCGCTTCCGCGGGGGTGACGGGTGGGATGCTTCAATCAAAAGCGATGATGCTCTTGTATCCGCCATCCGGTTTATCCGCTGCAAACAGACC
>JBGPTQ010000113.1:0-6181 GCA_041490725.1 Allostellaceae bacterium
CTCAGCCCCTGACGAAACGCCGCCACAGCCGATGCAAACGGGCCGGGCGAGCCGCTGTTAAGGAAACCGATCACCGGCATCGCCTTCTGCTGCGCGCGGCCGGCGAGCGGCCATGCGATCGCCGCGCCGCCCAGCATGAGGATTAACTCGCGCCGTTTCATTCGATCACCTCGTCGGCGCGGGCCAGAATCGATTGCGGGACCGTCAGCCCGAGCGCCTTGGCGGTGTTGAGATTGATGACCAGCTCGAATATGGCCGGTCGCTCGACCGGCAGATCGGCCGGTTTGGCGCCCTTGAGGATCTTTCCGGCATAAATGCCGGCTTGGCGATACACCGCGCTGCGGCTCGCTCCATAGCTGATCAGGCCGCCGGAAGCGGCGAATTCGCGCGTGTCATAGATCGCCGGAACGGCATGGCGCGCCGCCAGCGCCACGAGCTGCTCGCGCCGGCCGGTGAAGAACGCATCGGCGCCGACGACGAGCGCGCCGGCCTGCCGTTGGACGAGGGTTACGAAAGCGATGTCGATCTCGCTTTCGGTCCCGGCTTTCAGAATGGAGAGCGTTACCCCCTTCGCACCCGCCGCCTCCTGCACCTCTCGCATGATGCGCTCGGTATTCGGATTGTTCGGGTTCACCAGCAGGGCGATCACCCTGGCCTGGGGAACCAGCTCGGACAGCAGTTGGAGCCGTTTGGGCATCAGCTCGGTTGACATGAAGCTGACGCCCGTGAGATTGCCGCCCGGCCGCGAGAGGCTGGGGACCAGACCGGCCCCGACCGGGTCGCCGGCGCCGACGAAGACGATCGGGATCGTCGAAGTCGCGCTTTTCACCGCGAGCGGCGCAGCGGTGCCGCTCGTCGCGATCAAATCGACCTTGCGGCCGACGAGGTCGGCGGCCAATGCGGGCAAGCGATCATAACTGCCCTCCGCCCAGCGGTATTCGATCGCCAAATTTTGGCCCACGACATAGCCGGTTTCACTCAGTCCCTGGTGGAACGCGGCCAGATACGCTGCATACGGGTCAAGCGAGCCGCTGCCGAGGAAGCCGATCACCGGCATCGTCTTCTGCTGCGCGCGGCCGGCGCGCGGCCATGCAGCTGCCGCTCCACCCAGCAGGAATATCAACTCGCGCCGCTTCATTCGATCACCTCGTCCTGCGCACCCTTTTCCAGTCCGGCCCCCACCCTCGCATCTATACGTGATTCTGGCGAAATCCCCTTCCTTGTCATCCCGACACCAGGAAATGTCGCGAGTCTGCGTCGACGCTAAATTTGCCTCATTCCCATGGTATCCTTCGCGCACAATCCGGATTGGGGGAAAGGGGGCAGGGGCATGGAATCTGCTGCAGATTTGCTGCAATCGAGCGGCCGCGCCCCGCCGGCGATGGCCCGCAAACCCAGGGATTCAGCCATTTGCGGTCGGCGTGCGCAACCTCCAGGCGAATTTCTGCTGCTGATTCCTTGCAGATTCAACAAAAGGCGCAGGTGCGGTTCAACCCCGGGTTGCCGCGGCGGCAACCAAATCAAGGCTAGGCGCCGATTCCGATCCGGCAGGTGCCAATCTCGCGGCGTGCTGCTAACCTCGCTGCTGCATGTCGTCGCCTGATCCATCGGCCCCCGGGCCGGGCTTCCCGGAAGCCCGCGCGCTGGCGCTGCTCGAATGGCAGATCGCGATGGGTGCCGACGAGGCGCTCGGCGAGGTTGCGCCCAATCGGCTCGCGCCGCCGCCACCCCCGGCCGCCGCGCTGCCTGCGGCCGCCATTTCGGCGCCGCGCCCGCCACCGTCGCTCGGCGCCGTGCCCTCGGTTGTCGCGCCGGCTGTCGTCAGTCCCCCGGGCGCGCTCGCCGAGTCGCTGGCCGAGGGCGCGCAATCGGCGCGCCTGCTGGCGGCCGGCGCGGAGACGATCGAGGCGCTGGGCGCGCTCGTCGCCGGGTTCGACGGCTGTCCCTTAAAGCGCACCGCGACCAACACCGTCTTCATCGATGGCAATCCGGCGGCATCTGTCATGATCATCGGCGAGGCGCCGGGCGCCGAGGAAGACCGTCTCGGCCGGCCCTTTGTCGGCCGCAGCGGCCAATTGCTCGACCGCATGCTGGCGGCGATCGGGCTCGATCGCACGAGTGTCCAGATCACCAACGTCATCTACTGGCGCCCGCCCGGCAATAGGAAGCCGACGACCTCCGAGATCGCCGCCTGCCTGCCGTTCGTGCTGCGCCATATCGCGCTGGCCCGGCCCCTTGTGCTGGTGCTGGCCGGCGGCACCGCGGCGAGCGCCCTCTTGCCGCTGAGCGAGGGGATCACCCGGCTGCGCGGCCGGTGGTTCGAGCTGGCGGTGCCCGGGCTCGACACGCCGGTGCCGACCCTGCCGATGTTTCACCCCTCGTTCCTGCTGCGCGCGCCGGAGCGCAAGCGCGAGGCGTGGCGCGACCTCTTGGCGCTCAAGGCGCGGCTCGATCAGCTTGACTCCGCCGGCTAGCAGAGGGTGGCCGCTCTCGCTATCTTGCGCGCTTCGGACCAGGGAGTGAGCGATGCCAGGCCGCCTCGACGAAACCCGCCCGTTCCTGCCCGTCAATATCGCGCTGCTGACCGTGTCGGACACCCGCACGGCGGCGGACGACCGCTCGGGCAATACGCTCGCCGAGCTGGCCGAAGCGGCCGGGCACCGCATCGTCGTCCGGCGTATCGTGCGCGATGATCTCGACGCGATTGCCGGGCAGCTGCGGGCGTGGATCGGCGACCCCGAGATCGACGTCGTGATCGCCACCGGCGGGACCGGGGTCACCGGTCGCGACGTCACGCCGGAGGCCTTCCACAGCGTCTATGAAAAGGAGGTCGCCGGGTTTGGCGAGCTGTTCCGCTGGCTGAGCTACGCGAAGATCGGGACCTCGACGATCCAGAGCCGCGCCACGGCCGGGGTGGCCGGCGGCACCTATCTGTTTGCGCTGCCCGGCTCGCCCGGCGCTTGCCGCGACGCCTGGGAGGGGATCCTCGTCCACCAGCTCGACAACCGTTTCCGCCCGTGCAACTTCGTCGAGCTGATGCCGCGTTTGCAGGAGCACCTGAAGGGGTAGAGAGGGCGTCCTCAGTCTTCCAGCGCGTCCAGCACCGCCCCAATCACGCGCACATAGATAGGCGTGATCTCCCGTGGTTTGTCGCGAGTTTCCTCCCAACGTCGCAAAGTGCGGACGTCAATACCAAAGCGCTGGGCGAATTCTTCCCGAGTCAGGCCGAGCCGATCGCGCAGCACACGCAGCCGCGCGGGGGGAATGCATGCAGCCAGTTCTTCGTCGCTCATCGGCTGAGCGTCGGGATCCGACCGCGCTGCGGCTTCGATTTCTTCGTCAGTCATCCGGTCGACCCGCGTCCAATCAGTGCGGCTTTTTGGCTTCGGGTCAATTCCCGGACGATACCGGATAAGCTTTTCTTTCACGCCGGTTGGCTCTCCTTATGCTGATGATGCGACAATCCACGCCGCGCATCGTGTACACAACGAACAGGATTCTGCCCTTTGCTGCTCCGATGACCTGAACGCGCGGCTCTCCGCGTGATCGTAGGTCGGGCCGTTCGACTCTCTCAGGATCGGCAAGCACCTCCATAGCCTCGGCGAAGTCGATGCCGTGTTTAGCGAGATTGCTGTTGGCTTTTGCCGAGTCCCATTCGAAGTCCACGCATCGCCTTATAGATGATGGGTGGAGAGCGCACCAGCAACGGCCTGTGGTCACCGCTCAAAACCCGCGGCGCGGGGCGAGCCGACGGTAGGCGGCGCTGTCATCGACATCTTCCAGGCGCGCAGCGAAGCCGACCGAGGCCCGGGGCGGCAGATTGCTCAGCGCGTCGGCGAGCGCTTGTGGCCCCGACCAGCGGACCTCGCCGAACAGCGGCGGCAGGCGCGGGCAGCGGCGCGCGCCGACCAGCCAGAACCCGCCATCGCCGGCCGGCCCGAAAACCAGATCGCGACGTCCGAGGAGGCGGAACGCATCGGCAATATGCTGGGCAGCGAGGGCAGGGATGTCGCTGCCGACCAGCAATGCCGGGCCGGGCGGGCAGGCGGCGAGGGCGCGGCGCATGCGAAGGCCGAGATCGCCCTTGCCCTGCGCGACGATCGGGACGCCGCGCGGCCAGAGGCGAGCGCGGCGGCATGCGCGGTCCGGAGTCACCGCGAGGCGCAGCTGCCAGCGCCCGTCATGGCCGAGGCGGCGCACCAGCAATCCCAGCATCGCCCGCTCGAAGCGCAACGAAGCGGCGTCGCCGATGTCGCGCGCCAGGCGGCGCTTGCCGACCCCGTACCGGGGCGCGCGCACGAACAGCACGAGATGGCCCCGGTTCATTCGACAGATCATCCGTAAAGCCGCGCGATATGCCGCGGCGGCACGCCGGCAAAATACAGCGACAGGCACAACAAATTGCGCAGCGGGCGGCGGATATACCCCCCCTGTCGATAGCGCCGGGCCGAGGCGTAGGCGGGCGCGCCGAGCGGCGCCAACCGGCGGCGGCCAAGCCGGCGCACGAAATCGACATCCTCCATCAGCGGCAATGCCGCGAACCCGCCGACCGTGTCATAGAGCGCGCGGGCGATCAGCAGCCCCTGGTCGCCATAGGGCAGGGCGAATGCCCGGCAGCGCCACGCGACGATGCATTCGAGCCGCCGCGCCGCCCGGCTCGCATCATCGAGGGCAAAGGCGAAATAGCCGGCGCGGCCTATGGCGCCCGGGGCGGCGATAAAGGCCTCGACGGCCGGCTCCCAGCCCGGCGCGAGGCGGCAATCGGCATGCAGAAACAACAGCCAATCGCCGCCAGCGGCGGCCGCCCCGGCGGCGAGTTGGGTCCCGCGCCCGCGCGGCGCGATGACGATCCGCGCGCCGGCGGCTTCCGCGGTCGCGACGGTATCGTCGGTGGAGCCGCCATCGGCGACGATGATCTCGCGGATCAGCCGGGCACCGGCAAGCGCGGCCAGGGTCGCGGGCAGGTCGCCCACGGCGTCGAGCGTCGGGATGACGACCGACACGATATTATGTTCTTGTATTGTTCCCATCGGCAAGGCATGATGCGCGGCATGGATATGCCGGGCAGCATCATGGCGCGCAAGGGACGCGGCGCCGCGAGCAACCAGACCGGCCGCTTCGAGAACGAGCAGCGGGTGGCTTTCGACGACGGCTGGGGGTCGGCCGAGAGCGAGCCGGAAACCGAGCCGGGCCGGATTGCCACGATCCTCAGCGTCGATGCGACCCGCACGATCATCGCGCGCAACGACTCGCCGGATATCGGCTTCGACCGCTCGATCAACCCCTATCGCGGCTGCGAGCATGGCTGCATCTATTGCTATGCGCGGCCGAGCCATGCCTATCTCGGGCTGTCGCCCGGCCTCGATTTCGAGACCCGCATCTTTTATAAGCCGCAGGCGGCGGCGCTGCTCAAGGCCGAGCTGCGCAAGAAGGGCTACAGCTGCCGTCCGATCGCGCTCGGCAGCAACACCGACCCGTATCAGCCCGCCGAACGGCGGCTTGGCATCACCCGGTCGATCCTCGAAGTGCTGCGCGATTTCCGCCACCCGGTGACGATCGTCACCAAGGGGGCGCTGATCCAGCGCGATCTCGACATAATCGGCGAGATGGCGCGGGACAACCTCGCGGTCGCCACCGTCTCGGTGACGACGCTCGATCGCGATCTCGCGCGTCGCATGGAGCCGCGGGCCGCGACCCCGGAGCGCCGGCTCGAAACCATCGCCGCGCTCGCCGCAGCGGGAGTGCCGACCGGGGTTCTGGCGGCGCCGATGATCCCGGCGCTCAACGACCGCGAGATGGAGGAGATTCTTTCGCGGGCGCGCGAAGCGGGAGCGACCGTCGCCGGCTACACGCTCTTGCGACTGCCTCTCGAATTGAAGGCATTGTTCAAGGAATGGCTCGAGGAGCACGAGCCGCAAAAATCGTCGCACGTCCTGTCGCTGGTCGCGCAATGCCATGGCGGCCGGCTCTACGATTCGGCCTGGTCGAAACGGATGACCGGCGGCGGCCCCTACGCCGAGATGCTCGCCGCGCGCTTCGACCGCGCCTGCCGCCGGCTCGGTTTCGCCCCGCGCACGACGCACGCGCTCGACACCAGCCGCTTCCGTCCGCCGCCGCAGCAGGGCGACCAGCTCGCGCTGTTCTGATAGGCTGAGGTTGCGGGACCAGCGAGCCCTGCGGC
>JBGPTQ010000114.1:0-6174 GCA_041490725.1 Allostellaceae bacterium
CACATCATCGCGCCGGCGATCCACCTGATGAAGGAGCAGGTCGCCGACGCCTTCCGCACCGCGCATACCGGGCTCGACCCCGAACGCCCCCTCGAGGAGGTGCGCACCCTGTGCGAGGAGGCGCGCACGGTTCTGCGCCCGCAATTCCTCGCCGCCGATGTCGGCATCACCGGCGCCAATTTTCTCATTGCCGAAACCGGCTCCAGCATCATCGTCACCAATGAGGGCAATGGCGATCTGACCCAGACCCTGCCGCGGGTCCACATCGTCGTCGCCAGCCTCGAAAAGATCGTGCCGACCCTGGAAGACGCGGCGACCCTCTTGCGCCTCCTGGCGCGCTCGGCGACGGGGCAGGAATTCTCGTCCTACACGACGCTATCGACCGGGCCGCGGCGGCCGGGCGACCCTGACGGGCCCGAGCAATACCATGTCGTGCTGCTCGACAACGGCCGCACCGGGCTCATCGGCGGCGAATTCCAGGACATGCTGCGCTGCCTGCGCTGCGCTGCCTGCCTCAACCATTGCCCGGTCTATGTCGCGGTCGGCGGGCATGCCTATGGCTGGGTCTATCCCGGGCCGATGGGCGCGGTGTTGACCCCGGCGCTGGTCGGGCTCGGCGAAGCGGGCCATCTGCCGAACGCCTCGACCTTCTGCGGGCGCTGCGAAAGCGTCTGCCCGGTCAAGATCCCGCTGCCCCGGATGATGCGGCACTGGCGCGAGCGGGAATTCGCACAGCGCCTCAGCCCGCCCGCCTACCGCAGGGGATTGCATCTCTGGGCGATGTTGGCAACGCGGCCGGCGCTCTACCATGCCGTCGCCGAGATCGCCGGGCGGGTCCTCGGCTGGGCGGCAGGCGCGCGCGGCCGATTCCGCAGCCTGCCGTTGGCTACGGGCTGGACGTTGGTGCGCGACCTGCCGGCGCCAGAGGGCCGCAGCTTCCACAGCCTGTGGGCCGAGCGGCAACGCCAGAGCCAGAGCAGACCGCGATGAGCACGGCGCGCGACGACATTCTCGCCGGCATCCGCCGGGGCTTGCGGCGCGGGCCATTACCGGCCGAGGCGGCGGCCGGGCTCGCCGAGCGGGTCGCCGCGCATCGCCGCAACCTGATACCGGCGCGCGCCGCCGCGCTCGAGCACGCCGCCCGCATCGATCTCTTCGTGGCGATGGCCGAGGAGGTGCAAACGACGGTCGCGCGGGTCGCCTCGGATGCGGCGGTCCCGGAGGAATTGGCGCGCTATCTCGCGGCCGAGAACCTGCCGGCCGAGCTGGTCATGGCGCCCGATCCAAGCCTCGATAGGATCCCCTGGGATGCAAGGCCGCTGCTGGCCATCCGGCGCGGCCGCGCCGAGCCGGGCGATGCGGTCTCGCTGACCCCGTGCCTCGCCGCCATCGCCGAGACCGGCACGCTGATGCTTGTGTCCGGTGCTGATACGCCAACGACGCTCAATTTCCTCCCCGATACCCACATCGTCGTGCTGCGCGCCGGGCAGGTCGTGGCGAGCTATGAGGATGGCTGGGATCTGGTCCGCGCCCGCGCGGAAGGCGCACCCGGGGCGTCGCCGCGCCCGGGGTGGCCGCGCACCGTCAATCTGATTACCGGCCCGTCGCGCACCGGCGACATCGAGCAGCGCATCCAGCTCGGCGCACATGGGCCGCGCCGGCTCCATATCGTGCTCGTCGACGAGCCGGAGGGTTCGCCAAATGCGCCGCCTCGCGGCTGACGATGCCGGGTTGTGGCGGCGGGCGATGCACAATGTCGCTCCGCTGCGCGCCCGCAGCGCACACCCAAACCCGGACCGCGGCCGTCCCGGCCGCATTGCGGGCGAGACGCCCGCGGTCCCAGCCGTGCCACCCACTCCGGTATCGCGGTTGCCACCGGCCCCTCCGCTCCCGCCGCTCGACCGCTTTGCCGGGATCGATCGCGCCACCGCCGAGCGGCTGAAGCGCGGCCGCTATCCGGTCGAGGCGCGGCTCGACCTGCACGGCATGACCCAGGCCGAAGCGCATCGGGGGCTGGCGGGCTTTGTTGCCGGCTCGCGCGCTGCCGGACGGCGCTGCCTCTTGGTCATCACCGGCCATGGCCGCATGGGCGGCGGCGTCTTGAAGGCAGCCGTGCCGCGCTGGCTCGGCGAGCCCGAGTTGCGCGGACATGTGCTGGCGATCACCCCGGCCCAGCCGAAGGACGGCGGCGGCGGCGCGCTTTATGTGCTGCTGCGCCGAGCGGCTCAGAGTGCTTGAAGGGACCCCAGGAACGTAGGATGGGCTGAACGTAGCGAAGCCCATCGCGCGTGGGTGGGTGTCGCGTTGCTCGACCACCCAACGCAGGTCGCCCCGGCGGGCCATGGTGCCATATGTGGTGCGAGCACGACCGCAAAATAACTACAATCACACGGTATTTTATAATGCGATTTTGATTTTGCGACGCTCCAGCACAAAGGGTGGAATGGCTGCAAAATTCCGGCAAATAACAGCGCGATCCGCGACGAGGTGGGGATCTGTCGGGGGCGCCGAGCAACGCCCGTTGATGCAACCCTTGCGGGAAAATGTCCTGATGGTGACCAGTAGGATCAGGAGGACGGGATGCGGGGATCTCGACTTTGGGTTGTGGCCGCGATTCGGCTTGTCACAGACCATCGGCCAGCCGCCCCCCTTCCGGATCGAGCTGGCGGCGCAGCCGGCTCGCCGCAGCGAGCGCGAAGCGCAGGGTCAGGGCGCGACGCCGGGCCGGGGCGAGCGGGGTCAGGGCGCCGTGGCGCAGCACCGCCGCGCCAAAGGCGTCCGCCACTATGAGGCCACATTCTTCGGGGATGAGGAGACTAGGAAACTCGTTCGGTACAGCGAAGTAGAGCCGATCCGCGAACTCCCGATAGAAGGCCCATTTGCGATCCGCGCGGAAATCGGCCACCGAGCTTTTGATTTCGATGATCATCAGATCGCCAGTCCTGCCGAGCGCGAGGATGTCGGCGCGGCGTCGGTTGGCGAGCGGGAATTCGCGGAGGCTCGCATAGCCGAGCTGCTCGAGCGCGCGGCAGATGCCGCGTGCCAGCAAAATAGCCGTGGCGGGTTGCAGGGCGCTCATCGCGCGGTTCGCCGGCCGACCGGGCGCGCGCGGATCATCGGGCACCGGAAGCCGAAGAGGCTGTGAGGAGCGTGAGCATGGCGTCGTCCAAGCCAGGATTCCTGCGGGAGGCGTGGAGCCTCGCCTGGCCGTACTGGAAATCGGATGAAAAATGGGCGGCCGGGGGACTGCTCGCCGCCGTGGTCGCGCTGAACCTGGGCGCGGTCTGGATCACCGTGCGCCTCAATCTGTGGAACCGGGATTTCTACGACGCTCTCCAAGAGTACGATTGGCCGCGATTCTGGTGGCAATTCGCGGTTTTTTGCATGATTGCCACGGCCTGGGTGACGGTCGCCGTCTACTCGCTTTATCTCCGGCAGATCCTTCATATCCGCTGGCGACGCTGGCTGACTGAGCACTTTCTCAGGCATTGGCTTAACGCTCAGGCCTATTACCGCATCCAGCTCGACCAGTCGACGACCGACAACCCCGACCAGCGCATCGCCGACGATGTCGACCGCTTCGCCACGATCACGCTCGGTCTGTCGCTCGGTCTGCTCAACTCGGCCGTTACATTGGTATCGTTCCTGTTTATCCTGTGGAGCCTGTCAGGCTCGCTGACGATCCCGCTGTGGGGCGATTCGCAGCTTGAGATCCCGGGCTATCTGGTGTTCGCGGCTTTCCTCTATGCGGTCGTTGGCACCGGGCTGACGCACTTTATCGGCCGCCCGCTCGCCGGCTTGGTGTTCAACCAGCAGCGTTACGAGGCCGATTTCCGTTTCAGCCTGGTGCGGCTGCGCGAGCATGCCGAAAGCGTTGCGTTCTATGGCGGCGAGGAGCGCGAGTACGGGGTTTTCGACGGCCGCTTTTCCCGCGTCGTGGCGAATTGGTGGGACATCATCCTGCGGCGCAAGAAGCTGAGCTGGTTCACCACCGGCTATGCGCAGGTGGCGGTCATCTTTCCGTTCTTGGTTGCCGCGCCGCGCTATTTCGGCAAAGAGATCCAGCTCGGCGGGCTGATGCAGGTGATCTCGGCATTCGGCTCGGTACAGGAATCGATGTCGTTCATCGTCTCGAGCTACACCGAGATCGCCGAATATCAGTCAGTGGTCGGCCGGCTCGCCGGTTTCCGCGCTCGGGTCGAGGGGATCGCCGCCGAACGGCAGGAGGCGCAGCCGATCGCGATCGAGCGGGGCGGACATGGCGTCGATGTCACTGGGCTCGATCTTCGCCTGCCGGGGGGCGATCTGTTGCGCGAGGACATCGCGCTTGCGGCGCGGCCGGGCGGTCCGGTGCTGGTGACCGGGCCGTCGGGGTCGGGCAAGAGCACGCTGCTGCGCGCCATCGCGGGTCTTTGGCCGTTCGGCCGCGGCAGCATCCGGGTCGGCGGTGGCCGCGCGCTGTTCCTGCCGCAACGGCCGTATTTGCCGCTCGGGACGCTGGCCGACGCACTCGCCTATCCGGGTCTCGCCACCGCGCATGACCGCGCGGAGCTGGAGGCGACGTTGCGGGCGGTCGGGCTGGCCTATCTCGTCGATCGGCTCGACGAGGACGGGAATTGGGCGCAGCGCCTGTCGGGCGGCGAACAGCAGCGCCTCGGCTTTGCCCGGGTGCTGCTGGCGCGCCCCGAGATCGTGTTTCTCGACGAGGCGACTTCAGCCCTCGACGAGGCGGCGGAAGCGGCGCTGTACCGGCTGCTGCGCGAGGCCGAGTGGCAGCCGACCATCGTCAGCGTCGGCCATCACGCCACGCTGAAGCGCTTCCACGAGGCGATCATCGATCTCGGCCATTACCAGCCGAGCGAGGCGGCGGCGGGTGAGTGATAGCGCGCTTTCGCCATTCTGCTCACATCCATATCATTGGCGTCCCGGCTTTCGCCGGGACGCCAATGATTAGCGGAGCGGCTGGGCGATGAGCGCCGATGATGCTGTGAATATCCCGATCGGGAGGGGGAGCGAGGGCGAAGACCCGCTGCGCCGAATCCGCCTGGACAAGCTCGAAACGCTGCGCGGCATGGGGATCGATCCCTATCCGGTCAGCTTTTCGCGCAGCCATCAGGCGGCCGAAATTGACGAACGCTATGCCGCGCTGGCGGCCGGCGCCGAGACCGACGATCCGGTGCGCGTCGCCGGGCGGATCCGCGCGGTGCGCAACAGCGGCATGTTCATCGACCTGCATGACGCCTCGGGCAAGATCCAGATCTTCAGCCACAAGGATTTTCTAACGCCCGAGGATCTGGCGCTGCTGCGCCTGTTCGATATCGGCGATCTGATCGGGGTCGAGGGTCGCGTCCGCCGCACGCCGCGCGGCGAGCTGACGGTCAATGCAACGGCACTGACGCTGCTCGCCAAGGCGCTGCGCCCGCTGCCGGAGAAGTACCACGGCCTGGCGGACGTCGAGCTGCGCTACCGCCAGCGCTACCTCGACCTGATCATGAACCCGCAGAGCCGCGAGACACTGCGCCGGCGCAGCCATATCACCGCGGCGATGCGCGCCTGGCTCTTGGCCCGCTCCTATCTCGAGGTCGAGACGCCGATGCTGCACACGATCCCGGGCGGCGCGGCGGCGCGGCCCTTCGTCACCCATCACAATGCGCTCGATACCGATCTCTATCTGCGCATCGCGCCCGAGCTGCATCTGAAGCGGCTGGTGGTCGGCGGGCTTAGCGACAAGGTGTTCGAGATCAACCGCTGCTTCCGTAACGAGGGCCTGTCGCCGCGCCACAACCCCGAGTTCACCTCGCTTGAACTCTACGAAGCCTACAGCGACTACACCGGCATGATGAATCTGACCGAGCAGATCATCGCGCATGTCGCCGAGGCGGCGGCAGGGGGCTTGCACGTCCAATATGGCGGCACCGCGATCGATCTGACCCCGCCCTGGCCGCGCCGTAGCATGGCCGAGCTGGTGCTCGAGGCGACCGGGGTCGATTTTCTCGCCATCGCCGACGCGGCGACCGCGCGCGATGCCGCCCGGCATCTCGGCTGCGCGCTCAGCGGCACCGAGAGCTGGGGCCAGGCGCTCGAAGCGGCGTTCGCCGCGCGGGTCGAGGACACTCTGCTGCAGCCGATCCACGTGACCGGCTTTCCGCGCGACATCTCGCCGCTCGCCAAGGC
>JBGPTQ010000115.1:0-6168 GCA_041490725.1 Allostellaceae bacterium
ATCCATCTCGCCGAGCTTCGGCCGCGAGAAGGCGACCTTCCAGACGAGGTGGGGGCGGTTCGAGGCGTCGAGGCTCACCTGGGTCAGCGTCTCGTCGAAGGGGATCACGGCATGGCCATAGCGCTGGATCCCGGCGCGCTCGCCCAACGCCTTCGACACCGCCTCGCCGACCACGTAGCCGGTGTCCTCGGTGGTGTGGTGAAAATCGATGTGCAGATCGCCCTTGGCGTGCAGCGTGATGTCGATGAGGCTGTGCTTGGCCAGCTGCTCGAGCATGTGGTCGAGAAAGCCGATGCCGGTCGCGATCTCGGATGCACCGCTGCCGTCGAGATCGACCCGGCCCTTGATCTGCGTCTCTTTGGTGTTGCGCTCGACCGTCGCGACCCGCACCGCCGTTCTCCCGAATTGGCAGCCGCCAACGGCACCGCCACGGCCTTCTTTTAACAAGAACGGCGCGCGGCTGCCAGCATTGCCGGGAAACACCGAACGCGGCGTTCGCATCGCCTGGCTGTCGTCGGGACCAGGCGCAAGCACCGGCAGCGAGCAGCGGGCACTACCGCACCATCGGCGAGCGCGGGCGGCGCAGCAGCGGCATCAGCATGAGGCTGGCGACGAACAGGCCTCCCAGCAGCATCAGCACGTCGTTGTAGGTCAGCACCAGAGCCTCGCGCTGCACCAGATTGGCCAGCAGCTTGACAGCGGCGTGGCTTGGATCGCCGGGAATCAACGAATCGAACCGGTTGGTCTGCGCCTCGAGAAACTGCTGCACCGCAGAGCGCGCCGGGTTGATGTCTTCGATCAGCCGGTTCCAGTGGAAATGCAGCCGGTTGTTCATGATCGTGCCGATCGTCGCCAGCCCGATCGCGCCGCCGAGATCGCGTGTCAGATTGTAGAGCCCGGCGGCGTTCTTGAGCCTGTCGGGCGAGACCGAGCCAAGCGCGATCATATTGGCCGGCAGGTAGCACAGCATCAGCGCGACCCCCCGCACTGCCTGCGGCACGAACAGTTCCACAAACCCTGCCTGATTGGTCAGAGCGGCCGTCAGGTACATCGAGAAGGCAAAGAGACTGAGGCCGATCGTCAGCATGATGCGCAGATCGAGATTGCGGGCGATGTAGGCGCTGAACGGCGACATCGCCATTTGCGCCAGCCCGGCGACGACGACCGTCTCGCCGATCTGCCAGGCGTTGAAGCCGCGCACTTGGGCAAGAAACAGCGGCACCAGATAGGTGGTGCCGTACATCCCGGTGCCGACCACAAACGTGTAGAACGCGCCGAGCGCGAAGTTGCGGTTGGCGAAGGTGCGCAGGTCGACGATCGGCTGGCGACAGCTCAGCACGCGCCAGAAGAAAAATACCGACGAGATCGCCGACACGACCACCGCGGCGCGGATCGTGGTGTCATCGAGCCAATCCCAGCGCGGGCCTTCCTCAAGCGCGTATTCGAGACAGCCGAGAAAGGTCGCCATCAGCACCAGCCCGGTCAGATCGAAATAGCGCAACAGCGACCAGTCGGGCTTGTCGATATCGATGGTTACCCAGACCACTATGGCAACCATGATGCCGGGCACGATGTTGACCAGGAACAGCCAATGCCAGGAGAAGGTGTCGGTCAGGAAGCCGCCGAGCGTCGGACCCAAGGTCGAGGAGAGGTTGAGGATCACCGAGATGATCACCATCAACGTCGCCAGTCTTGGCCCGCGGAATGTCGTGTAAACGACCGGAAACACGCCCGGCGTGATCGCGCCGCCGCAGAACCCCTGAAATGCGCGATAAAGGATCATCTGGCTGAGGCTGGTCGCGCTGGCGCACAACGCGCTCGCCGCGGTGAAGCCGAGCACCGCCGTCACGAACAGCACGCGTGTCGACAACAGCCGCGACAGGATTCCGGACATCGGGACCATCACGACGTCGGCAATCAGATAGGCGGTCTGGACCCAGGCGATCTCATCGGCGCTCGCCGACAACCCGCCCTGGATCTGGGTCAGCGAGCTGGTGACGATCTGGACGTCCATGATCGCCATGAACAGGCCGACGACCATCGCGAGGACGCCGAACCAGTCGCGCAGACGCGGTTGCTGGGTTGGCGTGCCCAGGACAGGGGCGGGGAGCGCGGCCGGCTGCGTCGGCGCGGTGATCGCCGGCTTGCGGGCAGCGGCCGGTTTACGAGCGAGGCGGCCCCACCGCAGCGGCAGGGTCAGCGACCAACTCATCGCTTAGCTCATCGCCCTGGGGCGCCGGCCTGGGCCGGCGCCGGACCGGCCAATGCTGCCCCGACGCCGCCGTCGCCGGCCTGGGCGGCAGGCTGGCTACGGGTATCGATCGTCACGGTGACCGAAAGACCGGGCCGCAGCAGCCGGGCGAGCGGCCCCTCTGCCGGCAGGGCGATGCGCACCGGCACGCGCTGCACGATCTTGGTGAAATTCCCGGTTGCGTTGTCCGGCGGCAACAGGCTGAACTGCGCGCCGCTCGCCGGCGCAAAGCTCTCGATGCGGCCGGTGAGCGGCTGATCGGGATAGGCGTCGACCGAGATTTCGGCGCTCTGGCCCGGCCGCATATGGGTCAGCTGGGTCTCCTTGAAATTGGCGGTGACGTAGACGTAGGGCAACGGCACCAGTGACAAGAGCTGCGTCCCGGGCTTGACATATTGGCCGACCCGGCCGGCGCGGTTGCCGGCGATGCCGGCGACCGGCGCTCGGATGACCGTGTTGTCGAGGTCGTTGCGGGCGAGCTGCAGGCTGGCGTGGGCCTGCGAGAGACGCGCTTCTTCCTCACGCCTCTGCGATCCGAGGACCGCGAGCTGGTTCTGCTCGGCGACCAGCGCCGCACGCGCCTTGCCGAGGGCCGCCTCGGCCTTGCGGGAGTCGGCGTCGGCGGTCTCGAAGCGCTGACGGCTCGCGAAGTCGCTCGTCGCCAGTGTCGCGTAGCGCTTGTAGTCGAGCCGGGCGCGGTCCACATCGGCTTCGGCCGATTGCACGCTCGCCGCCGCCTGCTCGATCATCGCCTGCTGCAATCCGAGCCGGCTCGCATAGGTCGCGACGACAGCCTCTTCGGTCGCCACCGCCGCCTCGGCTTGCGCGGTCTTGGCGGCGAAGTCGCGCTCGTCCACGACGATCAGCACCTGACCCGCGGCTACCTGCTGGTTTTCCTCGACCCGGACTTCCTTGATGTAGCCTTCGACCTTCGGGCTGATCACCGTAATGTCGCTCTGGACATAGGCGTCATCGGTCGATTGCTGGAACCGCCATTCCGTCCACCAGTACCACCCGGTGCCGGCGCCCAGCGCCACGAAAACCATGAAGAGGAGCATCAACGCGGTGTTGCGCATGATTTGGAGAGCAATCGCCCAACTAGACTGAACCGTTCAGTTCAGTTTAATCTGCCGGCGAACGCCGCGCCAGATGCTATCTACGCGCAAGGCTCGATGTGAGGGTCCGATCGATGAGCGTGCCGCAGCGGGTCGCCGGCCGCGTGGAACCGGGCGGCAAGGCTGAGACGATCCTCGCCGCCGCCGAGCGCGCCTTTCTCGCAAGCGGCTTCGGCGCTGTTACGATGGACGCGATCGCGCGCGAGGCCGGCGCCTCGAAGGCAACCGTCTACGCCCATTTCACCGGGAAAGAAGAGTTGTTCGGCGCGATCGTCGCACGGGTCAGCGAGCGTCGCTTTGGCGGGTTCTCGGTCGAGGCGCTCGATCCTATCGATATCGAGGCGTCGTTGATCGCGATCGCGCACCGTTTTCTCGACCTCGTGCTGTCGCCGGAGGGGATCTCGCTCAATCGCATCATCGTCGGCGAGGTCACCCGGTTTCCCGTGCTCGGGGAGGTCTTCTGGGCGGCCGGGCCGGAGCGGCAGCGAGCGCAGATCGAGGCGTTTTTGCGCCGCGCTGCCGAGGCCGGCTCGCTCGCCATCCCCGATCCGCGGCTGGCTGCCGAGCAGTTCGCCGCACTGGCGCGCGGCGAAATTCATCTGCGCAGTTTGTTGCGGCGCGAAGATCCCGGTGATCCAGCGGCTCTTGACGCCGCCGCGGCGAGCGCCGTCGCCACCTTCCTGCGGGCGTTTCAGCCAAGCAGCGACGATCAGGGAGTCGCGGAGCGGCCGGACTCCTCGGTGTTGTCGCACCCGCGAAAGCGGGGATCCAGGTTCGCCCGACCCTGATACAGGAAGGTCCAGGGCTTCGGTCCGCTCATGTAGCCGGTCTCGATGGCGTCGAGATGGAAACCGGCCGCGCGGATCAACTCGTCCATCTTGCGGTCGAGATGACACCCGCCGCCGATGCGTCGCCAGCATGGTGTCAAGCCGTGCTGCCAGCGCGCGACCCTGGGCTCCGGCGACAGCCCGTGCTCCACGAATACCAGGCACCCGCCCGGCTTGAGGACGCGCCGCGCCTCGATCAGCGCCGCGACCGGGTCCGCGATCGAGCACAGCGTCCAGGTCGTCACGACCGTATCGAAGATCGCGTCGGCGAAGGGCAGGCGCTCGCCCGAGGCCCGCACCAGCGATACCGGAACAAGCGCCTCCCCGGTTCGCTGGCTTGCCAGTCGCAATAGCTCGGGCGAAGGATCGATCGCGCAGACGCGTTCAACCGCCGGACCGTAGAGTGCCAGGTTAGGGCCCGACCCCACGCCGATCTCCAGCACGAAGCCACGCGCGCTCGCAATCGCCCGCTGGCGATAGCGATCCAGCACCCGGTTGCGCATCACCAGGTCGATGAGGCGCGGCAGGATAAAGCGGTCATAAAAGCGCATCGGGCTGCTCTTAGAGCGAGCTTCGTTCAATTTGAAGCGCCCCGGTTACGCGTCGCGGCCGAACCTTGGAGGCCGCAATCAACGGTTGGGTCATCGATCGTCCTACCGCTGCATCTGCAAGGAATCAGCAGCGAATCTCTCGCGCACCGGTTTTGCCGGTTGGGACGAGAAAATCTAAGCCCATGGTTTTGCTCGATAAATCCGAGCCGATCGGTGCCGCCTCGCGCGCCCCTCCCGACGCTTTGCAGCAAATCAGCAGCGCATCTTCCGCTGCGGGTTGGTGCAGCTCCACGGTGCAGCGCGCTAGGTTGCGGCGTTTGCGATTGCGTGTCGGACATCCCGTGCCTCAGGCCGCTCCGAAGCGGCGCCCTGTTTGTCGGCAGCGCACATTATCATACACAATTATGGCAATTTTAGCGTCGCTCTTATGGCAATATGCGCTCCGCCCTGCCGAGAGCGTCAGGCGCGCGAACGCCAGCACAAGTTTGAGGTCCCTTGTCCCTTGTGCTGTTGCATCAAAATGACTAGTTAGATAACTAGTCATTGAGGACCCCACAATGAGTTGGCCGGTGCAGGAGGCGAAAGCCCGCTTCAGCGAGTTGCTCGAAAAGAGCATCACGGAGGGACCCCAGATTGTCACAAAGCGAGGCGTCGAAACGGCCGTGTTGGTGCCGATCGATCAGTGGCGCAGGCTTCAGCAAAGGGCTCGGCCAACCCTCAAGGAGCTTCTTCTCGCACCCGAGCCTCGGTTTGAGATGGAAATCCCGGACCGTCATCGCTGGCGCTGGCGAGGGATGCCAAAGTTGAAGTGAGCCTCACGTGTACCTGCTCGACACCAATGTCGTGTCGGAACTGCGGCGCCCGAGACCGCACCGCGGTGTCGTTGCTTGGCTGGCGAGCGTCGCGCCCGAGGACCTCTTCCTCTCCGCCGTCACGATGGGTGAACTCCAGGCCGGAGTCGAACGAGCACGGGAACAGGATCCGGCAAAATCCGATGTCATTGAGGTCTGGATCGAGTCGTTGGCCGATAGCTACAGCATTCTTCCTATGGACGGCCGCGCGTTCCGCCGCTGGGCGCAGTTGATGCACGGTCAGCCGCCCGATCTCATAGCGGACGCGATGATCGCGGCAACCGCGCTGACGCATGGTCTCACGCTGGTGACGCGCAACATTCGGGACTTCGAGCGACTCGGGCTGTCGGCAATCGATCCGTTCCGCCCGCCATCCTGAATCTCGCCTGTTTACGATTGCGGACGATCCCCGCGAATTGCGGCGATGTTTTTCAGGCGGGCGAGGCACGCCGAGCGGTCGGCGGCGAAATCGCCGTCCTCCCACCAGCCTCGCACCTCCGCGAGCAATTGGCCGACGCGGCGCCCGGGCGGGATGCCGAGTGCGGTAACGTCGTGCCCGGCAAGCGGGAACAC
>JBGPTQ010000116.1:0-6129 GCA_041490725.1 Allostellaceae bacterium
AGCGGCGAGATTTTCATGCGTCCCTCGATCACCTCGGCCCAGCGCTCGATCACCGTCGGGGTGGCGCCCGGCAGCATCGGGTAGGTGCGGATCTCGTAGAGATTGCCGAGCCGGCGCGGCTCCATCTTGGGCGAGAACGGCGCCGCGATGATGATCTTGCTTTCCATCTCCTCGATGAATTCCGAGGTCTTCGGCGGCCATCCCGGGATCTTTTCGGCGCGGACCTTGGCGCGGTGCGCGAGATCCTCATAGGGCCAGCAATGGATGATCCGGTTGAGCGGACCGACTTCGGTGTGAAAGAAGGCGCCGAGCGGAGAAACCCTGACGCGTTCCTTGAGCCCCTCGGCAAACCGCTTCTCAACTTCCGGAACCGAGCCGGGCTTCAGGCGATAGGTGCGCATCTCGATGATCATGGCGTTCCTCCATAGAAGGGTGACCGGAGAAGGGTGACCGGCCCATATTAGCGAGAGAAACCCGGTCCGGCAAAAGCCCGCTCTGCGCCCTCGTCACGGCAGGCGCGCAAGGCGCTCGGCCAGCAGCCGGTAAACCCCATCGGCATCGACCGCTTCGATGACCCGGGCATTGGGCTTGCGCCCGCTGAGCCCGCGCCAGTCGATGACGGTCAAGCCCATCGCGAGCGGGCATTGCGTCTCGATCGCGACATTGACCTCGCGCCAGCGGAACAGCTCCGGCATCAGCAGATAGGCGATGACGCACGGATCGTGCATCGCCATTGGGGGCCGGGCGAGGCCTCGGCGAGGGCCGAGCAGCTCGGCGATGGCGACGCCGCAGCGCGTACCCAGAGCGCGGATCGGCGCGATGCGCTCTCGCGTGCTGCGCACGCCCTGCGTGACGTCGAGCGGCACCATCGTGACCCTGAGGCCGCTGTTGAACACCAGCGCTGCCGCGTGCGGATCGGCGTAGATGTTGAACTCGGCGACCGGGCTAGCATTGCCGAGCCCGTGCGAGGCGCCGCCCATCAGGACCAGCTCGGCGACGCCGGAAGCGATGTCCGGCGCCGCGACGAGGGCCATCGCGATATTGGTCAGCGGGCCAAGCGCGCACAGCGTAACGCCCTTGGGCTCGGCCCCGCGCAATTTGTCGATCAGGTAGAGGACGCCGTGCTCCGGGCGCGGCGGCACCGCGGGGGGCGGCAGGACGAGATCGCCGAGGCCGGCCGTGCCATGGGCAGCCTCGGCATCGACCCGGGTCCGGCCGAGCGGCCGCGGGCACCCGGCATAGACCGGCAGCTCAGGGCATCCGGCCAGCTCGACGATGCTGCGGGCGTTGCGCGCGGTCGCCGCCAGCGGCAAATTGCCGGCGACCGCGACGAGGCCCAGCACCTCGAGCTCGGGCGACGCCAGCGCCAAGAGGATCGCAACCGCGTCGTCGATCCCGGGATCGGTGTCGATGATGATCGGGCGCGGCATGGCTCGCCGCCGGCTCCTGTCAGGTAACGTGGGTGAGCCTAGCAAAATTGCACCGCTGCGCCGAGCGAGGCTTGACGTTACGCGCGAACCAAAGTAGAACAGCGCGATTGTTTAGGGTTTGTTCCCTGACTTGGTTCCCTGGCGGGAGATTCGCCATGCTAACGAAAAAGCAGCACGAGCTGCTGATGTACATCAATCAACGGCTGGCCGCGACCGGGATCGCCCCGTCTTTCGACGAGATGAAGGACGCGCTGAACCTGCGCTCGAAATCGGGCATCCACCGCCTGATCAGCGGGCTTGAGGAGCGCGGCTTCATCCGCCGCCTGCCGCACCGCGCCCGCGCCCTCGAAGTGACCAGGCTGCCGGAGGAGAGCGCCGCTCCATCAAGCTCCACTGGTGCGGCCGAGCGCGGGCGATTTTCGCCGACCGTCATCCGCGGCGATTTTGCCGGCGCGCTGCCCGGCACGCCGGTCGCCCCCGATACCGCGGCGGTCGACCTGCCGCTCTACGGCCGCATCGCCGCCGGCACCCCGATCGAGGCGTTGCGCGACCAGAACAGCTCGGTTGCCGTCCCGGGGAGCCTGCTCGGGCGCGGCGAGCACTATGCGCTCGAGGTCGCCGGCGACAGCATGATCGAAGCGGGGATTCTCGATGGCGATAGCGTCATCATCCAGCGCTGCGACACTGCCGAGAACGGTGCCATCGTCGTGGCGCTGGTCGACAATATCGAGGTCACCTTGAAGCGGCTGCGCCGCCGCGGCGCCTCGATCGCCCTCGAACCCGCCAACAAGGCTTACGAAACCCGCATCTTTGGGCCCGACCGGGTCAAGGTCCAGGGCCGCCTCGTCGGCCTGTTGCGGCGCTATTGAAAAACGTCGCGACGGCGCGACACTCGCACCCTTGAGGTGAATCCGATGTAGCGGCCAACGAATATTTTGCTGCGCCGGCTCGTTCTTTTTTTGCGAATAATCAATCATCATTTCAACTTGATCGCCAATCGGGTAACGCTCTGGCGCCTCGGCCGTTTCGTGAAGCGATGCGATCGCCGATCGGCGAAAGGGGCGCACGGTGCCGAAATTGCGGTCCCCAAGGGGCGCCTGCGACAAGGTGCCCACATTCCAGCCATGCGCTTGAACGCGCGCGACCGGCGATCACGTAGGCAGAGACTCATCTGCCGCCAATACGACCAAACCTAACGGGTATTCAGCATGAAACGCTCGATCACACGAATAGAGCGGAGCTTGACGTTCGCCGGTATCGCCCTTTGTCTCGCGCTTGCGGCGCTGTCGCCACGCGCCGTCGCGATGGGCACCGGCGGAACCGATACGGTGCGCAGCCTCTACGACACGCTGCTCGCCACGATGCGGAACGGCCCGACGCTGGGGCCGCGCGGGCGCTACGCCCAGATCGCGCCGGTCGTCCGCCGGGTCTTCGACATACCGTTCATGACGCGGCTCGCGGTCGGGCCGGCATGGGCGAGCCTCAACGACGCACAACGCCAAGAGGTCAGCCAAGCCTTCGAGCGCTATATCGCGGCGATCTATGCCGAGCGCTTCGACAGCTATTCCGGCGAGCGGCTCCAGGTCACCGGCGAGCAGCCATCCGCCGGCGGCACGCTCATCACCAGCCAGATTACCAAGTCGACCGGCGAGCCGGTGAACATCAACTATCTGATGCGCGACAATGGCGGCGTCTGGCGGATCGCCGATGTCTATCTCGACGGGACGATCAGCGAGCTGGCGACGCGGCGGTCCGAATTCGCCGCGATCCTGCGAACGCGCGGCATCACCGGGCTGATCGAGACGCTCAACACCAAGGCCAACACACTCGCCTCGCCGCGGACGTCGTGATCGGCGCGGCGCGGCGGGAGGTGCAGCCTTAAACGACGCCATCCTCGCGCAGGCGCTTCACCTCGTCCGGGTCGACCCCGCACAAGGCGCCGAGCAATTCTTGCGTGTGCTCGCCGAGCAAGGGCGGCCGGGTCACGGTTGCGGGCGAATCCGACAATTTGACCGGGCAGCCGACGGTCTGATAGGTGCCGCGGGTCGGATAATCGACATCGACGATCATCTCGCGCGCCTTCAGATGCGGGTCGGCGAGGACCTCGCCGGTGTCCTGAACAGCGCCGCACGGCACCCCCGCATCGCCCATCAGCCGCATCACCTCGTGCTTGGTCCGCGTTCCCGTCCACGCCTCGACGATCGCGTTGAGCGCCTCGCGGTTCTCCCAGCGCGCCTCCGCTGTCTTGAAGCGGGGATCTTCGGCCAGCTCGGGCCGGCCCAACACCCCAACGAGGGAAGGCCACATCTGCGGCTGGGCGAGGATGATGACGTAGTCATTGGGCCCACCCGGCGCGCAGGCATAGGTCGTGCCCGGCACGGTGCGGCCGAGCTGGTTGCCGGATCGCGGCATCGGCCGGCCGGCACGCTGGTGATCGCGCAGGCTGACCCGGATCAGGTTGACAACCGCGTCCTGCATCGACACCTCGACATGCTGGCCGCGACCGGTCGAATGGCGCTGCTGCAAGGCCGCCAGGATGCCGATCGCCATATGCATGCCGGTGCCCGAATCGCCGATCGCCGGCAATACCAGGGTCGGCGGGTTCTCGGGAAAGCCGGTGACGCTCATCGCCCCGCCCATCGCCTGCGCGACCGGCTCATAGCTCTTGAAATGCTGATGCGGACCGTAGGTGCCGAAACCCTTGATCGTCGCGTAGATCAGCCGCGGATTGATCTTGGCGAGGGTTTCGTAGCCGAGGCCAAGGCGGTCGAGCGCGCCGGGACTGAAATTCTCCAAGAGCACATCGGATTTGGCGACGACCTTCTTGAACAGCTGCTTGCCCTCATCGGTCTTCAGGTTGAGCGTCAGGCTGCGCTTGTTGGCGTTGAACAACAGGAAAAACAGGCTGTCGCTGTCCTTGATGTCGCGCATGTTGCGGCGCGCCACATCGCCGCCCTTCGGCTCCTCCAGCTTGATCACATCGGCGCCGAGAAAGGCGAGGATCTGCGCACAGGCGGGCCCCGCCTGGTTGTGCGTCATGTCGATGATGCGAATGCCGGAAAGGGCCTGGCTCATGTCACGCTCCCGAATGGAGGTTCGGCTCGGCGCTCAAGCGCGGTGTCGGCGCCGCGGCAAATTCCCTGCTAGCAGGGAATTTTGCGAAATTTCCGCTCGCTGCCCGACTGAAAGCCGCACAAACGCTCGACGAACGGGCAATCTCGACGCCGCGAGCAGGGAATTACTACCGGGCCGCAGGGAATTATTTTCGCTCAGCAGGGAATTATTTTCGCTTGGTAGGGAATTCAATCCAGTCATTCGGAATTTCCTGGAAGTCGCGCGGCCACCCTGGTTATCTCAAGAAATAAGCCGACACTTTGCCAATGCAAGACTCGATCGAAATGGGCGGGTCGCGGTCATGCAGTCTCGCCGATCGCCAGGCGGAGGCCCGACAGCAAAAGCTCGCGGTGCGCCGGGTTGCGGTAGGCGATCATCGACGGCTCAATGGTGAGCGTGACCGCCCGCAACCGCGCCACGATCTCGCGGGCTTCATCAATCCTGCCGAGATAGGCGTAAGACGCTGCGAGCACTTGATGGGTAAGCAGGAAAGAGGGGACCTCCTCCAGCCCGACCACCAGTTTCGCAACGGCCTCGTCGAGGCGCCTGGCAAAGAAATGAGCGATGCCGATGCCGACAAATCGCAGCCCCGTCCACGGGTCCCGCGGGCTCAGGCGAATTGCCGTCTCGAAATGTTCGATAGAAAGGTCGGGCTGCCCGGCAAACTGCCTTATCCAGCCGCTCCATTCCCAAGCCAACGCGGAACTCGGGTTCAGCACCAGCGCGCGGTCGATCAAGGTGACCGCGGCATCAATATTCTCCCCGAAATAGGCGAGCGTTCCGGCGGCGTTGGCCAGCGCCCCGGGGTCTGCCGCATCCGCCTGGATCGCCTGGCGAGCCCATCGGAGCGCTCGCTGCCGGTTAGCCTCCTTGTCATCGATCTGAGCAACATCGAGAAGCGGGCAGCATGCGGCGGCAACGCCGAGCGCGGGCGCGTAACGCGAATCGCGCTCAATCGCCTCGCCGAGCAGTTCCAGTGCCTTGAGCAGGCGATCCTTGTCGCACGAGAACCAATGCGGAAGCGCCCGCAGGTAGAGATCGTAAGTGGTCAGGTCGGTCTTGGCGTGAGCCACCGACCGCCTCAACTCTGCTGCTTGGAGCGCTGGCTCGATGGCGCCAGCGACACTAACCGAAATCTGCTCTTGCAGGTCGAATACCTCCTCAAGGGAGCCGTCGAAGCGGTCGGCCCAGAGATGCGCGCCGGTTTCGGCATCGATCAGCTGCCCGGTGATGCGTACCCGGTTGCCGCCCTTGCGCACGCTGCCTTCGAGGACGTAGCGCACGCCGAGCTCGCGGCCGACCTGTTTCACATCGACGGCCTGCCCCTTGTACGTAAAGCTCGAATTGCGGGCGATGACGAAGAGCCATTTGATCCGCGACAGCGCGGTGATGATTTCCTCGACCATGCCGTCGGCGAAATATTCCTGCTCCGGATCGCCCGACATGTTCTCGAACGGCAGGACCGCGATCGACGGCTTGGACGGCAGGGCGAGCTCGGCCGCCGCCGCCGGCGGCCGGCCCGCGGCTTCGAGGGGCAGGGGGTCGGTGGCGGGCGACGGTGCCGCCGCCCGGCGCCGGATCGAAT
>JBGPTQ010000117.1:0-6124 GCA_041490725.1 Allostellaceae bacterium
CGGCGTTGATCGCCTGCTGAACATCCTGCGCGGCGGCTTCGATGTTGCGCTCGAGGTCGAATTGCAGGGTGATCATCGTTGTCCCGACGCCACTCGTCGAACTCATCTCGGCAAGGCTCGGCAGCGCGGCAAACTGCTGTTCGAGCGGGGTCGCGACCGCGGACGCCATGGTTTCCGGGCTCGCTCCCGGATAGGTGGCGGTCACCACGACGGTCGGAAAATCGACCTTCGGCAACGCCGCGACCGGCAACAGATGATAGGCGCCGATCCCGAACACCAGCACCCCGAGCATCAAGAGCGAGGTCGCGATCGGGCGCCGGATAAACGGTTCGGAGATGCTCATCGGCGATTGCCCTGAAAGCGGCGCGCAGCGCCTATGCCCGGAGCGGTGGCCGGGCTCATCCGGCCGCTCCCGGCGTCGGCGCGGAGACCCGCACCCGGGCGCCCTTCGTCAATCGGTACTGGCCCTCCACGACCACCTTCTCGCCCGGCGACAGCCCCTTCGTGACGACGGCGATACCGTCCTGCACCGCGGCGATTTCGACGTCCCGGCGCTCCACCGTGTCGTCGTCCTTGATCACGTATGCGTAGTGGCCGGTCGGTCCGTCCTGCACCGTCTGCGCAGGCACCGTGGGCACGCCCTTGCGCACATTCAGGACCACCCGGACATTGACGAACTCGCCCGGCCATAGCCGCTCGTCATCATTGGCGAAACTCGCCTTGAGGCGGATCGTGCCGGTGGTCTGGTCGATCGTGTTGTCGATCAGCGTCAGCTTGCCGCTGGCAAGCAAGGTCTTGCCGTCGTCGCCATAGGCCAGCACCTCGAGCGGTGCCTTGGCCTGTCGCTCGCGGATCTTGTGGGCGTTTTCTTGCGCTACGGTAAAGCTGGTGAAGATCGGTTTCAGCTGGCTGATCGTAACGAGCCCGGCGGCATCGGTCGCCCGCACCATATTGCCGGCGTCGACGAGCCGGGCGCCGAGCCGGCCGTCGATCGGCGAGCGGATATCGGCATAGCCGAGAGTGAGCCGTGCGGTATTGATCTGCGCCTCGTCGCCCTTGATTGTGGCCTGCAGCTGGGCCACCAGCGCCTTCTGCTGGTCATAGGTCTGGCGCGACTTGACACCGGATCCGACCAGTTCGGCCCAACGGGCGAGATCAGACTGGGCGCTGACCAGCTGCGCCTCGTCCTTCTCCTTTGCCGCCTGCGCCAGTTCGAGAGTGGCCTGAAACGGGCGCGGGTCGATCTGCAACAGCGGCGCGCCGGCCTTGATGTCCTGGCCCTCGGTAAACTCGACCGCCACGATCTGGCCGTCGACCCGGCTCTTGATCGTGACCATGTTGAACGCCTGGACCGTGCCAATCGCGTTGAGAAACACTGGCACATCGGCAACAGCCACGGTCCCGGCCGTGACCGGGACTCCGGGGCTGGCCGGCGGTGGCTGTTCGGCCGCGACGGCCGGCGCGGATGTCTCCAACACTCGCGGCAGCCCCGCCGCGGCGATCATCGCGAGGGCCGCGAAGGCGGCAATCGCACCCTTCCTCATGCCGAGCGCCTCCCTCGGGCGGGCCATAGTGGCGTTAGTCTATTATAGACAATGGCTACATATATCATCCCCGGCCGGAACGGCATCAGGAATCCGTTACCGGGCTGCGACATCCTGCCGCGAATGCCTTATCGTCGCGGGCTCAATCGCCCCGGGCTCAATCGGCCGTGCAGCGCGTCACCTTGCGGCTGACGATCCAGTCCTGATGAGTCCCGGGAGCCTTCGCCATCATCGGGTTTTGCCGATGCACCTCCAGGGCCGCCTGGTCGCGCCACGCTTCGACCAAGAGGACACGGTTATCGTTTTCCATCGCCAGCAGCACATCAAATTGCTGGCAGCCATCCTCGGCGCGCGAGCGCTCGGCGTGCCCCTTCGCGACTTCGATGAACTCCTTGCGGTGCTGCGGCTTCACCTCGTACTCGACGACAGTCATGATTCGGCTCATTGGCATTTCCTCCGCTCTCGTAACGCGGCATCATTGCGGGCCGCGCGGCGCCTGATCAAGCGCGCTGCGCACTCCGAGGGAGGGTCCCGACCATGGCTGCTCACGATGCGTTGCGCACGATTGTGCCGGTCGCCGGCTGGCCCCCCGAACAAGCTGACGCGCGCGCCGGTTCGGTCGAGATCAGCGGCGGCGCCGACCCGGTATTGCCGACCCCGTTCCGGATCGGCGAAACCAGCGCCGCCGCGCTCGGCGCGATCGGGCTCGCCGCCGCCGATCTGTGGGAATTGCGCAGCGGACGCCGGCAGCAGGTCGCGGTCGATCTGCGCCAGGCGACGGCCTCGTTGCGCAGCGGCCATTACATGCAGATGAACGGCGCCAAGGTATCGACCGAGCGCAACGCGGTGATGGGCGTCTATCCGGCGAAGAACGGCCGGTGGAGCTATGTCCACGCCAATTTCCCGAACCATCGCGCCGCCGCGCTCAGCGTCCTCGGTGTCGCCGAGGATAAGGACGCCGTGCGCCAGGCGGTCGCCAAATGGGACGCGCTCGAACTCGAAGAGGCGATCATCGCCGCCAAGGGCGCCGGCGGCATGGCGCGCAGCATGGCCGAATGGGCAACCCATCCGCAGGCCGTCGCGATCGCCGCGTTGCCGCTGATGGAAATCCTCAAGATCGGCGACAGTCCGCCGCAAAAGCTCCCCGCGGGCGACCGGCCTTTGTCGGGGATCCGCGTGCTCGATTTGACCCGGGTGCTCGCCGGGCCGACCTGCGCGCGCACGCTGGCCGAGCACGGCGCCGACGTCTTGAAGATCACCGCGCCGCACCTGCCCAATATCGGCTACCAGGAATACGACACCGGGCACGGCAAATTGTCGGCGCATCTCGATCTGCGCGAGGCCAGGGACCTCGCGACATTGCGTGGCCTCATTCGCGAGGCCGACGTGTTCTCGCAAGGCTACCGCCCGGGGACGCTCGGCACGCGCGGCTTGTCGCCCGAGGAGCTCTCGGCGCTGCGGCCGGGCCTGGTTTACGTCTCGCTGTGCGCGTTCGGCCATCAGGGGCCGTGGGCCTCGCGCCGCGGCTTCGACACCGTGGTGCAGACGGTGAGCGGCATCACCACGCGACAGGCCGAGCTGTTCCCCGGCGCCGAGCCGGGCCAGCCGCAATTCTATCCGGTGTCGGCGATCGACTACCTGACCGGCTATCTGATGGCATTCGGCGCGATGGTCGCGCTGGCGCGGCGGGCGCGCGAGGGTGGCAGCTGGCTGGTGCGCATTTCGCTGGCGCAGACCGGACGCTGGCTGGTCGGCCGCGGCGAGGTGCCGGAAGCTGAGCTCAAGGATGTGGCGAAGGAGTTCACCCCCGAGGAGCTGGCGCGCTGGTCGACCACGAGCGACACCCCGGTCGGGCGCCTCGGCCACCTGAAGCCGGTCGTGCAATTGTCCGAGACGCCGCCTTTTTGGGCGCGCCCCTCGGTGCCGCTCGGCTACAACGAACCGGCCTGGCCGGCGCGGGGTTAGCGCCGCCGCCGCCGGCACAATGGCCAAGCCGCCAAGGCCCGCTCGCGCAGCCGCTATTCCGGCGTTTCGACCGGGTCGCTTTTATGGCGGCGGGCAACGCGCTCCATCTCTTCGAGGAGATCGTGCAGTGCCTGGTCGGCGGTGTAGGACATCTTGGCGAAAGCGCGCAGGAAGCTGTCGGTTCGCGGCAGTTGGAACAGCGTCTCCTCGCCGTCCTTCGGGGTCGTCGCGGCGATCAGCACGACGCTGTCGAAGGGCTGCAGCACCAGTTCCTTCAATGGTTTGCCGGGCCCGGTCACGTATTCGACAACCCGGCAGCGGTCGCTGTCATTCGTCTCGCCGAGGATCGTCATGCGGTAGGCGGCGCGCGTCGTCGATGCTTCGACCAGGGCGCGGGCGAACGGGCGCAGGAAGCTCTCGTCAAAGCCGAGGATCGCCGTCGGCCGATCGTTGTTGATCGACGAGCGCATCTCCAGCGTGGTCCACAGCGAGGCGCGGCCATTGAAATAATCGGCCGAGGCAAGGTCGAGATTGATCGAATCGATCGGCATCGGCGGCGCGACCGACCGGGCCGACAAAAAGGCAAAGCAAGCCGGCTCGCGCTTCAGCGAAATGTTTGTCGTCGCCTCCAGATTGCGGTCGGTGATCGCGGGTGTCTCAGCCATGGGCGCGGCCTATGCGTAATGGGCGACAACAGCGTGGAGCGTAGGCTCGTACAGCGTCTGGAGAAAAGCATTCTATCGTGAATATTGGATAAACTGGCGGCGTCGCCACTGTCAAACGGCGCCCGGCATTTCGCGATGCGGCCATTGGCCGCGCGAATCGCGGCGCGCAATTTGGCGAAAGGTGTGAAGCAACCGGCTGCATGAATAACCAGCGTCTTTCGAGACGCGCCCCGGCTTCGCCGCGACGCTCCTCAGGATGAGGTTGTCTTGTTGATGGCATTAACAAAAACCCGTCATCCTGAGGAGCCCGCGCAGCGGGCGTCTCGAAGGACGCACGGCCTCGATCCGGCCGCCATCGGCCGGCTTCAGCGCCGGGCCTCGCCCTCCCTCAACCGTTCGATCGCCGTCTCGGCGGCCAGCCATTCCGCCTCCGCGTCGGCGATCAGCCGCGCCAGTTCGGCGCGGCGCTTCAGCGCCTGCGCGAGCGCCGCGCCCTGCCCGCCGAACGCCCCCGGGGCGGCGAGCTCGGTATCGAGTGCGCGCTGCTCGCCGGCCAGCCGCGCCGCCGCCGCTTCCGCCTGGCGCGCGGTGCGGCGCAGCGGCTCCAGCTGGAGGCGGCGCTCGGCTCCGCCGCGGCGCACCGCGCGCCGCGGATCGCGCCCGGCTGCCGCGCCGTTGCCGCGCTCGGCCGGGGCCTCGTCGCGCGCGAGCAGGCGGCGGCGGTAGCCTTCGAGATCATCCTCGAACGGCCGCACCGTGCCGTCCTCGACGAGCCACAGCCGGTCGGCGACCAGCTCGACCAGATGCCAATCGTGACTCACCAAGATGACCGCCCCGGAATACTCGGCGAGCGCGGCGACCAGGGCTTCCCGGGTTTCCATGTCGAGATGATTGGTCGGCTCGTCGAGGATCAACAAGGACGGCGCGTCATGGGTGACGAGGGCGAAGTTGAGGCGCGCCCGCTCGCCGCCCGACAATTCGGCCACGGGCACGAACGCCTTGTCCTGGCCAAAGCCGAACCCGCCGAGCCGGGTGCGCACCGCCTCCGGCAGGCTGTCGGGCATCGCCGCGGCGAGATGATCGAAGGGCGAGGCCTCGGGCCGCATCTCCTCGATCTGGTGCTGCGCGAAAAACCCGCAGGTCAGCTTCGGCGACCGTGCCATCCGTCCGGAGAGCGGCGCGAGCCGGCCGGCGAGGAGGCGCGCAAAGGTCGTCTTGCCGTTGCCGTTGGCGCCGAGGAGCGCGATCCGGTCGTCGGGGTCGAGCCTGAGATCGAGGTGCGACAGCACCGGCTGGCCCGGGGCATAGCCGGTGCTGACCTTCTCGAGGCTGATGATCGGCGGACTCAACTCCGGCGGTTGCGGCAGGCGCAGAATCGGCGGCGCGGCATCCTCGACCAGCGCCACCGGTTCGAGCCGCGCCAGCGCCTTCACCCGGCTCTGCGCCTGGCGCGCCTTTGTCGCCGAGGCGCGGAAGCGGTCGACAAAGCGCTGCAGGCGCTCGCGTTCCTGGCTCTGGCGGCGGGCCAGGACGGCCTGCCGGGTCGCGCTCTCGCGCCGGGCCCGCAAGTACTGGTCGAAACCGCCGGAATAGAGCGTCAGCTTGCCGTCGGCGAGGTGCAAGGTCGTCGTCGTCGCGGCGTTGAGCAGCTGGCGGTCGTGGCTGACCAGCACAAAGCTGTGGCGGTAGCGCCTCAAATAGCGTTCGAGCCACAACGCCGCCTCGAGGTCGAGATGGTTGGTCGGCTCGTCGAGCAGCAACAAATCGGGCTCGGGAAACAACACCGCGGCCAGCGCCACCCGCATGCGCCAGCCGCCCGACAGCTCGGAGAGGGGCTGCGCCTGCATCGCCGCATCGAGCCCGAGCCCGGCGAGGATCCGCGCCGCCCGGGCCGGCGCCGCGCGCGCGCCGATTTCGTCGAGGCGCTCCTCGATCTCGGCGATCCGCAGC
>JBGPTQ010000118.1:0-6092 GCA_041490725.1 Allostellaceae bacterium
CCGCCGAACCACACCGGTATGCCCGTGCTGCGCACCGGCTTTGGGTAGCTCAGCACGCCGCTGAAGTTGACGAACTCGCCGGCATGCGAGCTGCTCGGCTCGGTCCACAGCTGGCGCATGATTTCGATGTATTCGCGGGTCCGCGCGCCGCGCGGCTCGAACCCAATTCCCAGCGCCGCGAACTCCTCCGCGAGCCAGCCGACCCCGGCGCCGAGAATGAATCGGCCGCCGCTCAGGCGGTCGAGTGTCGCCGCGGTCTTGGCGAGCACCAAGGGGTTGTGCTCGGGAACGAGACAGATCCCGGTACCGAGCCGGATCGTGCGGGTGCAGGCCGCCGCGTAAGCCAGGGTGGTGAACGGATCGGCGATCGGAAGGTTGGACGGGCCGGGAAATTGGCCGCTCGAATACGGGTATTTCGAGGCATATTGCTCGACCAGCACCACATGCTCCGGCGCCCAGAGCGTGGCAAAGCCGAGGCGTTCGGCAGCCATTGCCACGGCCCTGAGCACCTGCGGCTCGACCGTCGCGCCGATGCCGACGGCGAAAAATCCGATTCTCATGCCCTTCTCCCGTTCGGACGCCGCTACGCGGTCTCACCGAGATTGCTTCCCCCCGGAACGGCCCGCAAGGGTCGGCCGTCCGGGGGTCGCTCGCAATGACAAATCTTGGTTGTCATTGCGAGGAGCGCGCGAGCGCGAGGCTGCAACCTCGGGCTGGCGTGGCACCGACCGGGGCGTGCTACAATCGCGCGCAGTCCGCGGCAGAGGAGCTGGCCATGCCCGACACCATCACCGTGATCCGCGAATCCGAGCGCCCGGTCGTCGACTTCGCCGGTGGCGCCACCTACCGCACGATCCTCGGCGACGACACCGGCGAGGATCTTCCGATCCGCACCGGGATCCAGACGTCACCCCCGGGGTATCAGACGCGGGTGCATTCCCATCCCTACGTCGAGACCCTGACCGTTATCGAAGGGCAGGGCGAAGCCTGGCTCGATGGCGAGGCGGGCCGGGTCGCGCTCGAGCCGGGGGTAACGGTGGTGCTGCCGGCGAACCGGCCGCATGCCTTCCGGGTGGTCGGCGACAGACCGCTCGTCACCCTTGGCGTCCACACCTTCGGCAAGCGGATCGTCAACTACAAGGAGGCCACGGCGGCTTCCTGAGGGTCATTGCCGCCGCCGGCTCGGCGAGCGCTAACGCCTTTCCTTCCCGGCAGCGCCGGGCCACACTGCCTCACCGATCAACGCAGCACGGGAGGAACCCCCATGGCAGACATTCGCCGCATCGATATCACCCAGCCGCCTGGGCCCCGCATGAGCCGCTGCGTCGTGCGCGGCGACACGGTCTATCTGTGCGGCCTGACCGCCAGCGATACCAGCCAGGACATCAAGGGTCAGACCAAGCAGGTTCTCGATCGTATCGACGCCTACCTGAAGCAGGCCGGCACCAGCAAATCCAACCTGCTGATCGCCAATCTATGGATCAAGGACATGGCCTTGTTCCGCGACATGAACTCGGTGTGGAACGATTGGGTCGATCCCCAGAACCCGCCGGCGCGGGCCTGCGTGCGCGCCGATCTGGCGCGCCCCGAGGTGCTGGTCGAGATCATGGTCACCGCGGCGAAGTGACGGCACAAGCCGTCACCCCCGCGTAGGCACTAGGGCATGCACACGGGGGGCTAGGGCAAGCGACGGGATTCGGGGTTCTGGATTCCCGCTTTTGCGGGAATGACGCCCCAGATGTCAAAGCAGTAGGAACATGACTTCAACTCAGCATGGCGCCTGGGGCGGGCCGCTCGAGGGGATCCGGGTCATCGACCTGACCCGGGTCCTGGCCGGTCCGTTCGCGACCCAGAGCCTCGGCGATCTCGGCGCCGAAGTCTTGAAGATCGAGCCGCCGGGCGGCGGCGACGAAACCCGCCGGTTTCCACCCTTTATCGCCGGCGAGAGCCATTATTTTCTCGGCATCAACCGCAACAAGAAAAGCCTTGTCATCGACCTCCAGCAAGCGGCCGGCGCCGACATCCTGCGCCGCCTCGTCGCCCGGGCCGACATTCTCGTCGAAAACTACCGCCCGGGGGTGATGGACCGCCTCGGCCTCGGCTACGAGCCGCTCGCGGCGCTCAATCCGCGCCTCATCTACTGCGCGATCAGCGGCTTTGGCCTCAGCGGCCCGCTCAGCGACAAGCCGTCCTTCGACATCGTCACCCAGGCGCTGACCGGGGCGCTCAGCATCAATGGCGAGCGCGGCCATATGCCGGTCAAGCTCGGCATCCCCTTGGGCGACATGGTCGGTGGGATATTCGGGCCGATGGCGATTCTCGCCGCGATGCACGAGCGAACCCTGACCGGGCGCGGCCGGCTGATCGACATCAGCCTGTATGACGGGCTCATTGGCATGCTCGGCTATTTCGCCCAGCTCGCCTTCATCACCGGCGAGGATCCGCCGCCGATGGGGTCGAGCCATCCGAACATCGTCCCCTATGGCAGCTTCCCGGCGTCCGACGGCTCGATCATCATCGCGGTGTTGTCGGAGAGTTTTTGGGGCAAGCTGTGCGACGCGCTGGAACGGCCGGATCTCGCGCAAGATCCGCGCTTCTCGACCCCGCTCGGTCGACGCGATCACCGCGATGAGGTCGACCGCCTGATCGCCGAGGTCACCCGTACCCGCACCGTCGCCGAATGGCAGGAGCGGCTGAGCGCCTTCGACGTTCCGCATGCGCCGGTGCTCGGCGTCAGCGCCGCTCTGGCCCACCCGCATGCCCTCGCGCGCGAGATGGTGGTGAGCGCGGAGCACGCGACCGCCGGAAGTTTGCGCCTCGTCGGACGCCCGATCAAATTTCCCGACTCGCCGCAGCGTCCGTCGACCGCGCCGCCGACCCTGGGTCAGCATACGGTGGCGGTCTTGCGCGATGAACTCGGTTACAGCGACGCGGAAATCGCCGCGCTGCGCCGCGATGGCGTGATCGATCGGGTGACAACGCAAGCACAAACCTGAACTTCGCCGCACAGTGCGAATCAGAAGCAGTGCGAATCAGAAAAAGTAAGCGGCGGCTACCAACTCTTAATTACCCACAACTCCGCGTCGAGCACGGTGGCCTTTCGATGTCTGTCAGGCGCGAGGTCGCCCACATGACGGTGTTGCCGGGCGGGAGATCGCTGGCACCGGCGCGGCTACCGATTCGGTGCCAGACAAGGAATCACGACGATCCCGCCACGCAACAACTTGTGCGTTCCCTAGCGCACTTAACTAAATATAGCTGATTGAAAGTGCGACCACCGCTAATCGTTTATTAACCAACCCGTAACATGGTAGTTTGACTACAGGTCGGAACGCGGATGTCCGACCGGTTCTGCGTCCAATCTTCCGCCGCGGCTGGCCCGCGGTCGTCGAAACGCAGCGCAGGTGTCCGCTGGAGGTGTTGGGCTTTGCCATGATGCTCCACGCTCAAGCCATCGCCCTTACGGCGTTCGGGGTCGTCATGGCCGCCGCCGCGTTCGAGGACTTTCGGCGGCTGGTCATCCCCAACCTGTTGCCGATCATGTTGTGTGCGCTGTGGCCGGTTTACTTTGTCGCCGCGCCGAGCCTCTATGGCGCGCTCGCCGCGATCGGCTGCGCCTCGGCAGTGTTTCTCGGCGGCGCGGTCCTGTTCGCCCGCGGCTATCTCGGCGGCGGCGACGTCAAGCTGTTGAGCAGCGCCGCGCTATGGGCCGGCCCCGCGGGAACGCCTGAGCTCCTGTTGCTCACCGGCGTGCTCGGTGGCGTGCTGGCGCTGTTTCTGCTGATGCCGTTCGGCGGGCAGATCGCGGCGGCTGCCCGCGGCATGTTGGGTCAGCCGCCCATCGAGACCGGGCGCGGGTTGACAATGCCGGTGCCTTATGGCGTCGCCATCGCCGGCGCTGCCCTGATCGTAACCTTTCACCCTTATTTCGGTTGACCCACAATGCGCGCCCGCACCCTGCTCCTCCTGCTCCTTGCCATCCTGCTCGCCGGTGGCACGGCCCTTCTCGCACGCTCCTATCTCGCGGCGCAACGCACGCAGGAGGTTGCCGGGGCCGCGCCGGTGCCGCTGCAGAGGCCGTCCAAATCGGTGCTGGTAGCGCGCGCGGATATAAAGCGTGGGCAGATCCTGCGGCCCGAGGACGCGATCTGGCAGATCTGGCCCGAGGGCGGCCTCGACAAGAACTATGTCGTGATGGGCGGCCCGCCCACCCCGGCCCGCACCCCGGAATCCTTTGCCGGCTGGGTCGCCAAAAACCCGATCGTCGGCGGCGAGCCGATCACCGAAACCAAGATCATCGCTCCCGGCAACCGCGGCTTCCTGGCTGCGGTGCTGCGGCCGGGCATGCGCGCGATCTCGGTCCCGGTGACCATCACCTCAGGCATTTCCGGCTTTATCTTCCCGGGCGACCAGGTCGACCTGCTGCTCACCCATTCGATCCCGCTCCCGCCGGCGACGAGCGGCGAGACGGGCAAGTCAACCTATGAGCACAAGGCGACGGAGACTATGCTGCACAACATCCGAGTGATCGCCATCGATCAACGGCTCGAGAGCAAGCCCGGTGAAGCGGTCCCCGCCCATACCGCAACCTTCGAAGTGTCGGCCAAGCAAGCCGAGGGCATTGCCCTGGCGAGCGAGATCGGGAAGCTGTCGTTGATCCTGTGCAGTCTCGTTCCCGGTCCGAACGAGACGCCGGCCGCCGATCCGGCGGTCGCCGCCACGACAGGTCAGAACGCGCCCGGTTCGCCGATTGCCGCGACGACAAGTCAGAACGCGCCCGATTCGTCGATTGCCGAGTCGGCGAGTTACACTTTCGACAGCGAAGTCAGCCCGCTACTGCCCAAAGCTCAAGGCGGAAAGGACACTACCGAGGCCGCCGTCATCACGATCTTGCGCGGCGGTGGAAAAGCGAGCGAGTCTGCCGCATCGCAACCTGCCTCTAAGGGATCGTGATGCGCAAACTTCTGGCCCTCGCGGCCGCAGCATCAGGATTGCTGCTGACCGTCACCGTCAACGCCGCGGAGGTTGCGGCGCCCTCTGCCACCGCGTCGCCAACCGAAGCGCCACTACCGCCGGCAACCAGCGGCGCCGCAGCCAATATTCCCCCGACCGGACCGCCGGTCGTGATCGAGGTCGGCAAGGGCACACTATTCCGTCTGCCGCGGCCGGCGGCGACCGTTTTTGTCGCCAATCCCGACATCGCCGACGTCCAGGTCAAATCGCCGTCGCTGATCTACATCAGCGCCAATAAGACAAAGCCCGGCGAGACCGTGATTTACGCCGTCGACGATAAGGATGTTGTGCTGGTAAATAAGATCATCCGTGTCGAGTACGACCTGTCGCGGCTGCGCCAGTCGTACAAACAGGTGATGCCGGGAGAGCGGATCTCGGTCAGCTCGGTTGAGGGCGACGTGCTGCTGCGCGGCACCGTGTCGACTGCCGGCCAGGCTCAAAAAGCCCGAGCCCTCGCTGGCGCCATAGTTGGCGAAGCGGCGGAGGGCGCTGCGGGCGCGGGCGCTGCGGGCGGCACAGGCACAACGGGTGGCGCGAGCACATCGGGTGGCACGAGCGCAGCCGGCGCCGGTGGGTCGCAAATCATCAACCAGCTTGCCGTCGCCACGCCCAACCAGGTCAATCTGCGGGTGCGCATCGCTGAGGTGAAGTTGGATGTCTTGAAGGAACTCGGCATCACCTTGAGCAAATCGACGGGCCGCTTTACGTTTGCGACCAAAAACTCGCTGGCGGACGTGGCTTCGGGAGCGGAAAACGTATTTTCGCTCGTTCAGCCGGTTGGGGGAGGCCAAAGCATTACTGCCGTCCTCGACGCGCTTACGACGAACGGATTTGCCACGTCATTGGCGGAGCCGAACCTGACCGCTCTTTCCGGACAGCCCGCAAGCTTCCTCGTCGGCGGGGAGATCTCTGTTCCGGGGGAAACGGTGGCCGCTTCAACGTCGGGGAATACAACCGTGTCCCCCAGCGTGAAGCAATTGAAGTTTGGCGTGAAGCTCGATTTTACGGCGACGATCGTCGACGCCAACCATATCAACCTGAAACTTCGCCCCGAGGTCAGCGCCCTGAACTTCGCGAAC
>JBGPTQ010000119.1:0-6063 GCA_041490725.1 Allostellaceae bacterium
CCGCCGCAACCTCGATACAAGGACAGCAAAATGCCCAAGCTCAAAACCAAGAGCGGTGCGAAGAAACGGTTCAGCCGCACCGCCACCGGCAAGATCAAGATGAACGTGGCGCACAAGCGCCATCGGCTGATCAGCAAGCCCAAGCAGATGAAGCGGCACGCCCGCGGCACGACGACCTTGCAGAAGGGCGACGCCAAGCTCGTGCTGACCTATATGCCCTATCTGCGGGGTTGAGCCATGGCCAGGGTCAAACGCGGGGTTACGACGCATGCCCGGCACAAGAAGGTGTTGGAGCTAGCCAAGGGCTATCGCGGGCGCGCCAGCACCGCCTATCGGATTGCGATCGAAAAGGTCGAGAAGGGGCTGCGCTATGCCTATCGCGACCGCCGCAACAAGAAGCGCGATTTCCGCGGGCTGTGGATCCAGCGCATCAACGCGGGCGTGCGCGAACATGGGCTTACCTATTCGCAGTTCATGCACGGCATGAAGCTCGCCATGATCGACCTCGACCGCAAGGTGCTGTCCGATCTGGCGATCCGCGAGCCCGAAGCCTTTGCCGCGATCGTCGTGAGCGCGAAATCGGCGCTCGATCAGGCGCAGCCCGCGGCGGCGTAGGGGCACGGCGAATGGTATCGCGCCCCGCTACTGTGTCATCCCGGCGCAGGCCGGGATCCACCCCTGCCATGGATACCGGCCTTCGCCGGTATGACAATGGAGGAAGTTTGCTGGTTCTTCGATTTACCCGGGGTCAGGCTGGCTGAGGCCCCCCGCAAGAGGCGCTATTACCGAAAGGGGCCGCACCAGACGGCCCCTTTGCGTTTCAAAAGCATAGGTCGGGAAGCTATCGGAATGGAAAACATCGACCAACTGCGCGAGGAGATCCTCCGCGAGATCCGCCAGGCGGGGTCGCCCGCGGCGCTCGAAGCGATCCGGATTGCAGCGCTCGGGCGGCGTGGGCATCTGACCCTGTTGATGCGCGGCCTGGGCGCGCTCGATCCCGCGGCGCGGCGCGGCGCCGGCGCGGCGCTCAACGCCGCGCGGGACGAGATCGCCGCCGCGCTTGCCGAGGCCGGGGACCGGCTGGGCCGCGCCGCCCTCGCCAACCGGCTCGCCGGCGAGCGCGCCGATGTGACCCTGCCGGTGCTGACCGGCAGCCCGGGCGGTGCCGATGCCGGGCGCATCCACCCGATCAGTCAGACCATCGACGAGATCGTCGCGATCTTCGGCGAGATGGGCTTCATCGTCGCCGAGGGGCCGCATATCGAGGACGATTTCCACAATTTCACCGCGCTCAACATCCCGCCCGAGCATCCCGCGCGCCAGGAACACGACACGTTCTATCTCCCGCCGCGGCCGGACGGCAGTCGGCTCCTGTTGCGCACTCAGACCTCGCCGGTGCAGATCCGCACGATGCTGGCGCAGAAGCCGCCGATTCGCATCATCGTGCCGGGCCGCACCTTTCGCGCCGACCACGACGCGACCCACTCGCCGATGTTCCACCAGGTCGAGGGCCTGGTCATCGACCGCACCAGCCATATGGGTCATCTGAAGGGCTGCCTGGTCGCGTTCTGCCGCGCCTTTTTCGACATGGACGATGTGCCGGTGCGCTTCCGTCCGAGCTACTTCCCGTTCACCGAGCCCTCGGCCGAGGTCGATATCGGATGCTCGCGGGCCAACGGCGAGTTGAAGATCGGCGCCGGCGGCGACTGGCTGGAAATCCTCGGTAGCGGCATGGTGCATCCGCAGGTGCTGAAGAATTGCGGCCTCGATCCCTCCGAGTATCAGGGGTTCGCCTTTGGCATGGGGATCGAGCGGGTGGCGATGCTGAAATACGGCATCCCCGATCTGCGCACCTTTTACGATTCGGATCTGCGCTGGCTCAGGCATTACGGGTTTCTGCCGCTCGACATTCCCTCGCCGGTGCGCGGGCCGCTTGCCGGAGGCGCGGCGGCATGAAGACGACGCTGTCCTGGCTCAAGACCCATCTCGACACCGAGGCGCCGATCGCCGCCCTCGCCGAGCGGCTGATCATGCTCGGCCACGATGTCGAAAGCGTCGAGGACCGCGCCGCCGCGCTCGACGGCTTTGTCGTGGCGCGGGTGGTCTCGGCCGAGCCGCACCCCAATGCCGACCGGCTGCGGGTCTGCGTCGTCGATAATGGCACGAGCGAGACCCAGGTGGTGTGCGGCGCACCCAACGCGCGCGCCGGCATGAAGGGCGTGTTCGGCCCGGCCGGGGTGCATATCCCGAAGACCGGTGCGGTGCTAACCGAAAGCGCGATCCGCGGCGTCGCCTCGAAGGGCATGCTGATGTCGGCGGCCGAGCTGGCGCTGGGCGATGACCATGCCGGCATCATCGAATTAGGGGCGGACGCGCCGATCGGCACAAGCTATGCCACCCTCTTGGGCCTCGACGACCCGGTCATCGACCTCAAGGTGACGCCGAACCGCGCCGATTGCCTTGGCGTGCGCGGCATCGCCCGCGACCTTGCCGCCGCGGGCGTCGGGCAGCTCAAACCGCTCGACACGACCCCCATCGAGGGCCGCTTCCGCTCGCCGATCGCCATCCATCTCGAGGGCCTGACCGCCTGCCCCTTGTTTCTCGGCCGCCATATCCGCGGCCTCAAGAATGGGCCGAGCCCGCGCTGGCTGCGCGACCGCCTCGAAGCGATCGGGCTGCGGCCGATTTCAGCGCTTGTCGACATCACCAATTTCGTGACCTTCGACCTCAACCGGCCGCTGCATGTTTTCGATGCCGGCAAGCTCGCCGGCGACCTGACCGTGCGCTTCGCCCGGCCCGGCGAAATTCTGCACGCGTTGAACGGCCGCGAATACGAGCTCGACCCGGAAATCACCGCGATCACCGACGCGAACGGAGTGCAAAGCCTGGGCGGGGTGATCGGCGGCGAGGCGACGGGGTGCACCGAGGCGACGACCGAGGTCTTTGTCGAGGCGGCGCTGTTCGATCCGATCCGCACTGCCGCGACCGGGCGCCGGCTCGAGATCGCCAGCGACGCGCGCTACCGCTTCGAGCGCGGAATCGACCCGGCTTTCGTCGGGCCGGGCCTTGAGATCGCGACCCGGCTGATCCTCGAATTGTGCGGCGGCGAGCCCTCCGAGATCGTCGTGGCGGGCGCCGAGCCGCAATGGCGGCGCGAGTATCTGCTGCGTCCCGAGCGGATGTCGGGGCTCGGCGGGCTGCATGTCCCGCCGGCGGAGAGCCGCGCCATCCTCGAAGCGCTCGGCTGCACCGTCGCTGATGCGGCGGAGCATGACGGCAGCCTTACGGTCTCGCCGCCGCCGTGGCGCGGCGACATCGAGGGCGAAGCCGACCTCGTCGAGGAGGTTTTGCGGATCAAGGGCTACGACCACATCCCGGCGGTGCCGTTGCCGCGCGAGAGCGTGGTGTCGCGCCCGGCGATCGACCCGCGGCGCCGGCGCCTCGAACTGGTGCGCCGCACGCTGGCCGAGCGCGGGTTCGTCGAGGCAGTCACCTTCTCGTTCATTTCAGCCGACATGGCCGAGCGGTTCGGCGGCGCCAAGCCTGAATTGCGGCTGGTCAACCCGATCAGCGCCGATCTCGACGCGATGCGGCCATCGGTGCTGCCCGGGCTCGTCGAGGCAGCCCGGCGCAACGCCGATCGCGGCTTGCCCGATGTCGCACTGTTCGAGCTGGGGCCGCTCTACCGCAATGACCGGCCGGACGGTCAGACGAATGTCGCCGCCGGGCTGCGCGCCGGCCGCGTGCGGCCGCGCCATTGGCGCGAGCCGGCGCGTGAGGCTGATCTCTACGACGCCAAGGCCGACGCGCTCGCTGCGCTCGCCGCCGCCGGCGCGCCGATCGACAACATCCAGGCCTCGGCCGATCCGATGCCCTGGTACCACCCGGGCCGCGCCGGCAGGCTGCGCCTCGGGCCGACCGAGCTCGGCCATTTCGGCGAATTGCACCCGGACGTGCTGGAAGCCTGCGAGGCGAAAGGCCCGATCGCCGCGTTCGAGGTGTTCATCGATGCCGTCCAATTGCCGAGGGCGCGCGGTGCCCGGTTGCCATTGAGGCTCTCGGTGTTCCAGCCGGTCGAGCGCGATTTCGCCTTTATCGTCGATTCCGACCTGCCGGCCGAAACCCTGCTGCGCGCGGCCCGCGCGGTCGACAGGAAGCTGGTAACCGAGATCCGCCTGTTCGACGTCTATGAAGGCACGGGACTGCCCGAAGGCAAGAAATCGCTCGCCATTTCGGTCACCTTGCAACCGCAGGAAGCAACCCTGACCGATGCCGAGATCGACGGGTTCTCAAAGCGCCTGGTCGCCCAGGTCGAAAAGGCCACCGGCGGCACGCTTAGAGGCTAAAGCACAGAGCCGTGTTGTTCCCTCCCCCGCTTGCGGGGGAGGGTTAGGGTGGGGGCTTACGGCGATCAGCAAATGTCAACGCAGGCGAGCGCTTCGACAATGCGGAGCAGCACACCGTCGCGGTTACCCAGGACCTCATTGTTCCAGAATCGCAGGATTTGCCAGCCCTTGTCCCGCAGCACGGAATCTCGGCGGCCATCCGCGCCGGGTTCGGCATGTTGTCCGCCATCGGCCTCAATGACGAGCCGCGCTTCCGGGCAAGCAAAATCGACTATATACGGGGCGATCACGAATTGCCTCCGGAAGCGCCAGCCCAATTGCTTGTCGCGCAGCACCTGCCAAAGCGCCCGCTCAGTGTCGGTCGCATTGTTGCGCAGATCCCTTGCGCGCTCGCTCGGTTCCCTGCCGCCGCGCATATTCCGTTTGGGATCCGGCATGGCTTCTCCGGTGTGGCTTCAGCCCCCACCCTAACCCTCCCCCGCAAGCGGGGGAGGGAATTATGTTGCGGTCCTCATTGGCCGAAGCTCTCCAGCGCGACATTGAACACCGCGACCGCCTGGCTGAGGCCCTTTAAAGCGAGGTCGCCGATCTCCTCAAGCTGGGCATTGCCTTCGACCGCGCCGGCAACCCGCTTGCTGATCAGGATCTGGCCGTCTGTCGCCTGATCACAGAGCCGGGAGGCGAGGTTGCACACCGTGCCGATCGCCGTGTAGTGGATCCGCTCGGCAAAGCCGATCTGGCCGAGGGTCGCGTAGCCCTGGGCAATGCCAATGCCAAAGCCGACCTCGCGGCCGCGCCGGCGCCAGTCGCCCTGCAGCTGCGCCACCGCCTCGCGCATCTCGACCGCCATCTTCACGGCACGCTCGGGCGCGTCGGGGCAGGGCAACGGATCGTTGAAGAACACCATGATGCCGTCGCCCGCGAAATGGTCGAGCGTGCCTTCGGAACGGCTGACGATCGGCCCGAGCGCCGCGTGGTACTCGCGCAGCAGGTCGCGCACCTCCTCCGGCTCGCCGGTCTCGGCAAACGAAGTAAAACCGCGCAGGTCGCAAAAAACGATCACGATGTCGCGGCGGTGGGTTTCGAGGATGCGCTCGTTGCCTTGCGAGACGATCAGCTCGGCGAGCTGTTGTGGGAGGAAGCGCTTCAAGTACCCGGCTCGCTCGATCTCACCGAGCTGGGCCTCTACCCGGGCTTCGAGGTCCTTGTTCCACAGCGCCAACTCGCCGGCCTGGTCTTCGAGGCGGCGCGCCTGCTCCTGCACGGTGTCGTGCAGCGCCTTGATGCGCAGCATCGCGCGCACCCGCGCCAGCAGCGCCGCCTGGTCGACGGGCTTGGTCAGATAATCGTCGCCGCCGGCTTCGAGCCCGGCCACCACGTCCCTGGCATCGGCCCGGGCGGTGACGAGGATGACCGGGATGAAGGGCAGCCCCGCATCCGCCTTGAGCTGCTTGACCGTGGCGATGCCGTCGAGCTTCGGCATCATGATGTCCAAGAGGACGAGGTCGGGCAGCTTCTCGCGGATGATCGCCAGCGCCGCCTCGCCGTCGCCGGCCGTGATGACCTCGTAGCCCTGGCTTTCGAGGCGCAGCTGCAGGATCTCGACATTGTCGGGCACATCGTCGACGACCAGGATCAGCGGCGGCGTGCGCACTCACCAGCTCCAAAAAAACGCTTCACCGCAGAGGTCGCGGAGGATTCGCAGTGGACGCAGAGG
>JBGPTQ010000120.1:0-5990 GCA_041490725.1 Allostellaceae bacterium
CGTTGGGCTGAATCGAGATATGCCCCGGCCAGTTGTCGCCGAGCCATTTGACGTGCTCGGCCATCTCGCGCGGGCCGGTCGCGCAGTTGATCCCGATGATCGGTACGTCGAGCGCATGGATGATCGTCGCGGCGGCGGCGATGTCGGCGCCAACCAAGAGCGTCCCCGTCGTCTCGACCGTCACCTGGACGATGATCGGGATGTCCTTCCCGACGGTCTCGCGCGCCCGCTTCGCGCCGTTGACCGCGGCCTTGATCTGCAGCGGGTCCTGGCAGGTCTCGATGAGGATCGCGTCGACCTCGCCGGCGACCAGCCCGGAGCACTGGATGGCGAGGGCGTCTTCGAGGTCCTGATAGGCAATATGCCCGAGCGAGGGCAGCCGCGTCCCCGGCCCGACCGAGCCGAACACGAAACGGGTGCGTCCGTCGCCGGCCAGTTCGGCGACCGCCTCGCGCGCCAGCTCTGCGGCGCGGCGATTGAGGGCGAAAGCGCGCTCGGCGATGCCGAACTCGCCCAACGTGATCGGCGATCCGCCGAAGCTGTTGGTCTGCACCGCATCGCAGCCGGCGCGCAGATAGCCGAGATGGATGCCGCGCACCAAATCGGGGCGGCTCTCGCACAGGATCTCGGTGCAGTTCTCGTGGCCGTGAAAATCGCGCTCGACATCCAGGTTGCGAGCCTGCACCTGGGTCCCGACCGGGCCATCGCACAACAGGACGCGGTCGGCGAGGTAGTCGAGAAGGTGGGTCATCGGCGGGGGCTACCGGTCCGGCGTAGTCCTGGCGGAAGAAACTCCCCCAGCATGTCATCCCGGCGAAGGCCGGGATCCACCGTATCGCAAGTCTCTGACAGCAATGAGTATTCTTGGCTTCTGTGCGCGCTTGGACCAGCTGCAGTGAGTTGCGCCGTGGATCCCGGCCTTCGCCGGGATGACAGTTGAGGGGCCGCTGTCATCATGGAACGATCGGCCATTTACGCCACCGCGGCGGCCGGCTTCGGCGCGCGCACGCCCAGGAGGTGGCAGACCGCGACGATCAAATCGGCACGGTTCAATGTGTAGAAATGGAATTCATGGACGCCGTTGGCGTGGAGGCGCCGGCATTGCTCGGCGGCAATCGAGGCGGCGACGAGACGGCGGGTGTCTGGGTCGTCGTCGAGCCCGTCGAAATGGCTCGCCATCCAGGCCGGGATCGAGGCGCCGCAGCCCGCCGCCATGCGCTTCAGCTGGGTGAAATTGGTCACCGGCAGAATCCCCGGCACGATCGGCACGCCAATCCCGGCGGCGGCGGCGCGGTCGCGAAACCGCAAAAACACATCGGCGTCGAAAAAGAACTGGGTGATCGCCCGGCTGGCGCCGGCGTCGAGCTTGGCTTTCAGATTGTCGAGATCGTGCTGCGGGCTGCGCGCCGCGGGGTGGGTTTCGGGATAGGCGGCAACGCTGATCTCGAAATCGGCGACGCGCTTCAGCCCGGCCACCAGATCGGCGGCATAGGCATAGCCGCCCGGATGAGGCGCGTAGCCGCCAGCCGCGGCCGGCCCGCCAATCGGCCCACTGGGCGGGTCGCCGCGCAAGGCGACGATGTGGCGAATGCCGGAATCCCAGTAATCGCGCGCGACGGCGTCAATCTCCTCGCGCGTCGCCCCGACACAGGTCAGGTGGGCGGCCGGTTCGAGCGGGGTCTCGTGGCGGATCCGGCGCACCGTCGCGTGAGTGCGCTCGCGGGTCGAGCCGCCGGCGCCGTAGGTCACCGACACAAAGCGCGGCCGCAGCGGCTCCAGCCGCTTGATCACGCTCCACAGCCGCTCTTCCATCTCCGGCGTCTTCGGCGGGAAGAACTCGAAGGAGACACGCGGCGGCCCGGCGTCGAAATCGCTGACCGGGTCGGCGCCCAAGAGGCCGCGCGCCGCCGGTCCCGGAGCATTGGCGGGCGGCTGGTTCATCCCTGAAGCACTCGCTCCAGGCGCGCCGCAGCAGAGATCACGGCAGGCCGGGTCGTTGCTAACGATTGACCGGCAGCTTCATTGCGACGCGCCGTCCAGATCACCACGGTCAGCGGATCTCCCGGCAGGTCGCGCGCCGGGTCGGGGTCGAGGCCGGCGGCGCGGCACCATTCGTCGACATCCGCATCGGCAAAGCCGAGACGGCGATGGGCATGCTCTTCGCGCAGGAATTCGAGTGCATGCGGGGCGAAATCGACGACGATCAGGACGCCGTTCGGCCGCAACACCCGCGCGGCCTCGGCTATCGCTGCGGCCGGCCGTTCGGCATAATGCAAGACCTGATGGATGACGATCGCGTCGAACGAGGCATCGGCGAGCGGCAGCTGATACATGTCGCCGAGCCGAACGATACTGTTGGCAAGCCCGGCCCGTTCGAGATTGACGCGGGCCACGGCGAGCATCTCGCGCGACTGGTCGATCCCCAGCGCATGGCTGACTCGGGGGCCGAGAATCTCGATCATGCGGCCGGTGCCGGTGCCGATATCGAGCAGATCCTGCGGCCCGGCGGCCGCGATGATCTCGGTCAGCGCCGCCTCAACCTCGAGCTCGTCGACGTAGAGCGAGCGGATGCGGTGCCATTGCGCGGCATTTTCGCCGAAATAGGCGGCGGCGAGCTCGGCGCGCTGGCGCTTGATCGCGGCAAGCCGCTGCAGATCGAGCGCAATCGTCTCGTCGGCCTTGCCGCAGGCGGCAACCAGATGCCGAGAGAGCGCGCTCGCCGCGCTGCCCGAACTCAGGCGATAGAAAACCCAGCTGCCTTCGCGAAACCGGTCGAGGAGACCCGCGTCGCAGAGCAGCTTCAAATGGCGGGAAACGCGCGGCTGGCTCTGCCCGAGGATTTGCGCCAGCTCGCTGACCGTCAGCTCGCCGCGGGCGCACAGCACAAGCAAGCGCAGGCGCGTCGTTTCGGCGACCGCGCGCAAAGCGGCGAGCAGTTCGCCCATCGATGCGCCGGTCTCCGGATCGTTGGCCATACCTAAACATATAAAGATATCTTTATATCGTCAATGGATCAATGATGCACGGGGATGCCCCCGCCCCCCGATCGAGTAGAATGTCAGATGCGCCCAATCCCAATCCAGGTCACGCCACGGATCGCTTGCCGTGACTGCGCGTTTTTCGTCATTATCGCGCCACGCCACCGCCAGGCCGGCCATCAGGTTCGAGGCTCGTTGATGCGTGTTCGCCGGTTGCCACTGATCCTTTCCGGACTTTTCGCCGCTGCACTTGCCGTTTCCGGCTGCGCGGCGCCGGGCCCTTCCGGGACCGCACAGGCCGCGGACGCCGAGAACGACTTCAACGATCCGTTCGAGGATGCCAATCGCGGGATTTTCGGCTTCAACCAGGCGGTTGACGCAGCCGTCCTGGTCCCCGTGGCGAAAACCTACCGCACCGTGCTGCCGCCGCCGATACGCCAGTCGCTGCGCGATTTTCTGCGCAACCTTAATGCGCCGGTGATATTCGCGAATGATGTGTTGCAGGGTCAGGTCGAGCTCGCCGCGAACACGCTGGGGCGCCTCGCTGTCAATACCACCATCGGGGTCGGCGGCATGTTCGACGTCGCGACGCGGATCGGGATCCCCTATCATTCCAACGATCTCGGGATCACCCTTGCGGTTTGGGGCTTTGCCGCAGGTCCTTACGTCGTGATTCCGGTGCTCGGCCCCTCCAACCCGCGCGATCTGATCGGCCGGGTCGGCGACGGGTTTGCCGACCCCGGCAATTACGTCGCCGGGCAGCACCATTTGCTGTGGGCGGTGGTGGCGCGCAGCGGCACTTCCGGCATCGACGAGCGCTCGCGCAACATCGAGAGTCTTGCCGATATCGAGCGTACCGCGCTCGATAATTATGCGACGATTCGCTCACTGTACCGCCAGCGACGCGAGGCGCAGATCCGCCACGAGCAATCGAACCTGCCGAACCCGACCCCCGTGCAGGGGGGCGATTCCGGGCCGGATCCCTCGATGACTTATTCAGTCGCCCCGACACCCCCGTCACGGGAGGCTTCCCCGAAATGATGCGACGCTCCGCCGCGATCGGCGTCTTGTTCCTGACCGTTCTGTTTTGTACCGCGCCGCGCGGGGCAAATGCGCAGGATGCGCGTGCCTTCGTCGGCACGCTCGGCGAGCAGGCCATCCAGGTGTTGGGCCCGAGCGTCCCGACGGCGCAGCGTCAGGCTCGCTTCCGCGTGTTGTTCCATGACGATTTCGATATTCCCGGCATCGGCCAGTTCGTTCTCGGCCGCTATTGGCGCGCCGCCACGCCGCAAGAACAGCGGGATTTTCTGGGGCTGTTTCAGGAATACCTCGTGCGCGCCTATAGCGCCCGGCTCGGCGAATACGCCGGCGAGCCGTTCCGCGTCACCGGAAGCCGCCCGAATGGCGAGGACACGATCGTCACCAGCGAGATCATTCGCCCCAACGGCAACCGCATCGCGGTCGACTGGTATCTGATCGGCAGCGGCGGGAGCCATAAGATCACCGATGTCTACGTCGCCGGCGTCAGCATGAAGGTGACGCAGCGCGACGAGTTCGCCTCGGTGATCCAGCGCAACGGCGGACGCGTCGAGGCGCTGATCGTACAACTGCGCCAGAAACTCGCCGCGGGGTAATTCCCGCTGGGGGTAATTCCCGCTGGTTTTCCGCGATTCGCCGCAGCGCTGCCGGATAAACTCGTCGGGCTCCTGGTTGGAGGATTCGCTCAGAATTGGCGGCATAAAAAAATCCCCTTGCCCGGGCTTGTCCCGGGAATCCACGTCTTCCGACTTATTCCCGAAAGACACAGACGTGGATGGCCGGGACAAGCCCGGCCACGGGGTTTCTGCAGGTGTGCCGGCCGGATCAGCTCGCCAGCGGGTGCGGCTGCGGGTTCGAGCCGTCGGTGAAGCGCGAGAGGCGGAACGGCGCCGGGTCGACGATCGCCGGGGCTCCCATCACCATGTCGGCCATCAGCCTCCCCGCCCCCGGCCCGATGCCGAAACCATGGCCGGAAAAACCGGTGGCGATAAAGAACCCGGGGAGGCTCTCGACCGCGGAGATGACCGGGATCGCATCGGGCATCACATCGATCATGCCGCCCCAGCTTTCCGCCACCGCGACAGTGCGGAACGCCGGAAACGCCGCGCCGATGCTGGCCCGCGCGCGCTCCAGGACATAGGGGTCGGCGGCGGGATCGAGCACCCGCACCGCCTCGAACGGCGATGGCTGATCGAGCGCCCAGCGCCGCGGCCTCATCCACTCCTCGGCGAAGCGCCGGCCGATTCGGAACCGCAGCTTCTGCCAATGCAGCCGCGCGCTCGGCAGGTATTGCGGCAGCAGGCGAAAGCTGTCCGGCACGAGGTCGATGGTGCGCACCCCGAGGGTCGCCACGGTGTAGCCGCCGTCCACCCGCTTCCGATAGCCGAAGAGCCCGCCCGAAGCTGAGATTTCGGGGCCGCCATCGAGCTTCTCGGTGCGCATCACCGAGCCCAGCACCTTGAGCTGCGGCAACTCGATGCCGAGATTGCCGCAAAAGAGCCGCGACCACGCGCCGCCGGCCAAAACCACGGAGCCGCAGGCGATGCGGCCCTTTTCGGTGACCACGGCCGACACCCGCCCGCCCGCGGTCTCGATGCCGCGCACGGCGCACCCCGTGAGGATCGCGGCACCATGGCGCCGCGCCGCAGTGGCGATCGCCGGCGCCGCCATCTGCGGCTCGGCCTTGCCGTCGCTCGGCGTGTAGAGCGCGCCGGCCCAGGGCTTGACCGAGCCGGGCAACAGCCGAGCCACCTCGGCGCCATCGACGACCCTTGTGTCGAGCTGGTATTCGCGGGCGTGATCGAGCCAGGTTTCGAGCCGCGCCAGGTCCTCTTCCTTGTCGGCGAGATACATGATCCCGCAGGTGCGGAACCCGGTCTCGGCCTCGACCATCCGGTTCATCCCCTGCCACAGCCGCAGGCTTTCGATGACGAGCGGGAGCTCGCGCGGATCGCGCACCATCTTGCGGCACCA
>JBGPTQ010000121.1:0-5989 GCA_041490725.1 Allostellaceae bacterium
CCACGCCTGCGGCGTGGGTCCCTCCCTCCCCCGCAAGCGGGGGAGGGTTAGGGAGGGGGCCGCCCAACATGGAGCAAATTGCTCTCCTATCAGCCCGCATCGCTCCCCCTGCTCCGTCGCTATTCTCTCCGGCAGACCTTACGCGATCCGTTTCCGCGCTCACAATCCCGATCGCTTTACGCAAGCGGCGTGCCGGGGAGGCGTTGCGGGGCTGCCGCGATTCGCCGATAGTCGCGAGCAGGCCGCCGCGGAGGGAAGATGACGAGCGCTTCTGAGATCGCCTTTGCCTCGGCGCTCGACCTCGCCGGGCTGTACCGCAGCAAGGCGCTGTCGCCGGTCGAAGTTGCCCAGGCGCTGTTCGCCCGGCTCGACGTCCTGCAACCGATGCTCAACGCGTTCTGTGTGGTGGACCGGGACGGCGCGCTCGCCGCGGCGCGCGCGTCCGAGGCCCGCTGGCTGCAGGGTCAGCCGCTTGGCCCGCTCGACGGCGTGCCGGCGACGATCAAGGACCTCGTGCTGATGCGCGGCTTTGCGACGCGGCGCGGCTCGCGCCTGATCGAGCCGGTGCCGGACGTCGAGGACGGCCCGGCCGTCGCACGGCTGCGCGAGGCCGGAGCGGTGATCCTCGGCAAGACGACGACCCCCGAATTCGGCTGGAAGGCGATCGGCGACTCGCCATTGACCGGTATCACCCGCAACCCGTGGAACCGCGGGCGCACTACGGGCGGCAGCAGCGCCGGCGCGGCCGCGGCCTGCGCCGCCGGGATCGCCCCGCTGCACGTCGGCAGCGACGGCGCCGGCTCGATCCGCATCCCCTGCGCCTTCACCGGCATTTTTGGGATCAAGGCGAGTTTCGGCCGGGTACCGGCCTATCCGCCCTCGCCGATGGGCCTGCTGTCGAATGTCGGGCCGATGACGCGCAATGTGCGCGATGCGGCGGCGATGCTGAACGTGCTGGCGCGGCCCGACCACCGCGATCCCTACGCCCTGCCACCCGAGTTCGGGCCGGGGGAGCGCGATTATCTCGATGGGATCGACGACGGCGTGCGCGGGCTGCGCATCGCCTACAGCCCCGATCTCGGCTATGCCAAGGTCGATCGCGAGATTGCCGCTTGTTGCGCCAAAGCGGCGCGGCAATTCGAGGATTTGGGCGCCACCGTCGACGAGGTCGGCGCGCTCTTCCCCTCGCCGCGCGAGGCGCTGCTGACCCTGTGGGGCGCCGGCGCCGCGCTCCTCTTATCGGTCTTCCCGAAGGAGCGGCACTTGCTGTGCGACCCCGGCCTTGTCGCCGTCGCGGCTGAAGGCGAGCGCATCCGCGCCGTCGACTATGTCGCCGCCGACATGGTGCGAACCGAGCTCGGCCAGCGGATGGCGGCATTCCACCAGCGTTACGATCTCTTACTGACGCCGATGATGCCGGTGCCGGCCCTGCCGGTCGGCCAGGACCTCAACGACCCGGCCACCGAGCGCAATTGGGTCGACTGGTCGCCCTTCAGCTATCCCTTCAACATGACTCGCCAGCCGGCGGCGACGGTGCCGTGCGGGATGACCGGCATCGGGCTGCCGATCGGGCTGCAGATCGTCGGGCCGCTTTATGCCGAGGATCGCGTGTTGCGGGCGGCGCGCGCCTTCGAGACCACCCAGCCGCAACGCCGCCCAACGCTGGACTGAGGAACATGGCAACAAACCAGAATAGGGTCGGAAATCTGAGGGTCACGTTGACCGACGCGCCGGACCCCAGCGCCACCGCGGTCATCGCCGACGGGCTGGCCGAGTACAACGACGCGAAAGCGGGCCTGCGCGATCACCGACCGCTCGCGGTCCTGGTCTCGGACCCCGAGACCGGCGAGGTCATCGGCGGCCTCTACGGCCGCAGCTATCTCGGCGTTCTGTTCATCGATCGGTTTTTCCTGCCCGAGACGCGGCGCGGCAATCGCCTCGGCTCGCGCTTGCTCGCGATGGCCGAGGCCGAGGGGAAGCGGCGCGGCTGCGCCCTCATCGCGCTGTTCACCTTGCACTTCCAGGCGCCGGGCTTCTACCGCAAGCAAGGCTACGACATCGCCGCCCGGCTCGAAGCCCCACCGCCCGGCGCGACGCGCATATTGATGACCAAGAAGCTAGGCTGAGGCTCGCGCCGATGCTGCCGATGCCGCCAATGGACTCGGCGCGACCGCGGCGTGTAAGCTCGATGCGGGCGGGAGCAACGTCAGTTATGAACGGAACCGTGCGCGGGCTGGCCGGGGTTGTTGTCGCGTTGATTGCAGTCGAGCAGATAACCGCCTCCGTTTGGGCCGGCGAGGCGCACCGGATGAGTCAGCGGGACCGCGCCTTTGAGGTCAAGGAGATCGACATCGCCCGCGGCGACAGGTTGCTGTTCAGCAATCACGATCCTTTCCTTCATCAGATTTACATCATATCGCCTGGCTTGAATTTCGAGTCGGATGAACAGCTGCCCGGAGAGATCATCGAAGTCAAGTTTTCCAATCCCGGGATCTATGAGATGCGCTGCCATATCCACCCAAAAATGTTGCTGACCGTACATGTAAAGTGAGACGGACGGCCGGTGGATCGAATGGGCACGGCGCCGCTTTTATCAAAATTTTAATCACCTTCTCTTATATTATTGCGCTGCGGCGGGGGCACGGTCCGCTGATCATGGAAAGTATTGCAAAATGGCGCGTTGATGGGATCCTGAAGCTGATGCCGCTGCGGGTCAAAACTTCTATCGGTACCCTGATTTTCATCGCCTTCGCCGCGATGGGCATGATAACGGGCGCGCTCGGCGGGTATGGATTGTTCATACTGTCGGCTGCCGGAGATGTTGTCGCGGACACTTATGACCGCTCGCTGATGGCCGTAAGTTTTGCGCGCTCAGCGAGCCTCGAGTTCAGCCGCATGGAATCAGAGCTGTTGCGGCGGAGCATCGCAGCGCCGGGCGAACAGGCGGCGAGCAATGCAAAACTTGACCGGCTGGCCGCCAGCTTCGGGGAGGATCTGGGCGTTGCCGCCGAGCGTTCGCTGGCTCCAGATGAGCGGGATGTGATCCGGGAAATCCGCACTCTTGCTGCTCGCTGGGGCGAATTGCGCGATGCCGGTGCGAATGCCGCGCAGGAGCGCGATGATCTGGGGGAAAAGATCATCGAGCGCCTTGACATGCTGATCGAGCTCACCGCCGATCACAGCTTTGTCGCCCGCCGCAAGGCGGTGATGAAAATGCGGCTGTTCACCTATAGCAGCTTTGGCGCGATCGCCCTCGCGCTCCTCCTCTCGGCCGCGATAACGCTGCTGCTGACGCGCCGCATCATGCGCCCGCTCTCCGCCGCCGCCGCCGTGGCCGACCGCATCGCGCAGGGCGAACTCGAAACGCCGATCCCCAAAGGCGGCCAGGACGAGACCGGCGTGTTGCTGCGCTCGATGACGGTGATGCAGGACAACATCCGCGTCATGGTCGAGCGCGAGCAGGCGCAGCGTCGCTCGGCGCAGACCCGGCTCGTCGACGCGCTCGAGAGCTCACGCGAGGCGATTGTGCTCGTCGATGCCGAGAGCCGTATCGTGATCGCGAACAGCCAGCTCGCGAGCTTTTTCCCGACGGTCGCGCCGCAACTCGAAATAGGGCTGAGCTTTACCGATGCGTTCCGCGAACTCGACGAGGTGGTGAGCCGCGGCGGGTCGCCGGACGCGACCCACCCGGCTGGGGATCGTGCCAAACGCGACCTGCTTTCGGCCGGAAGCGAGTTCCGCCTCGCCGACGGGCGCTGGCTGCGGGTGAGCCGCAGCGCCACTCAGGATGGCGGTTTTTTCCTGCTGATCAGCGATTTCAGCGACATCAAGGAAAGAGAGGAACGGCTCGACGAGGCGCGCCGCCAAGCCGAGGCCGCGAGCGAAGCAAAGAGCGCCTTTCTTGCCACCATCTCACACGAGTTGCGCACGCCGCTCAATGCGGTGATCGGGTTTTCCGAGATTCTTTCTTCGCAGATGTTTGGTCAGCTCGGCGACCCGAAATATGTCGATTATGCGCAAAGCATTCAGCACAGCGGCACCCATCTCCTCGGCATCATCAACAACGTCCTCGACTTGACCAAGTATCAGGCCGGCAAGCTCGAGCTCGTGCAGGAATCCATCGACCTTGTTGCAATCGTCGAAAACGGCGTCGCGATCATGCGCGATCAATGCGCCCGTGCCGAATTGGCGCTGAATACGCGTCTCCCTGACACGCTGGCGATGCGCGGCGATCCGGGCAAGCTGCAGCAGATGCTGCTCAATCTGCTCTCCAACGCGGTGAAGTTCACCAAGCCCGGCGGTTCCGTGACCGTGCTGGCTGAAGCTGTCGCGGGCGGCTCCATCAGGCTGCAGGTCGCCGACAGCGGAATTGGCATGTCGCCGGACGAGATTCCGATCGCGCTCGCGGTTTTCGGCCAGGTCGACAGCCGGCTGGCACGACGCTACGACGGCACCGGCCTCGGTCTGCCGCTGGCAAAATCGATTGCGGAGCTGCACGGTGGCACCGTCGCCATTGACAGCGCGCCGGGAAAGGGCACAACCGTCACGATCTCGCTACCGCGGGAGCGGGCCGGTTCAGCGGTAGCCGATGGCGGCACGGCGCTGGATCGCGTCGCCTAACCGCGCCGGCACAGGCTGCAGCGATGGGTGACGGCGCTTTCGTTCGGGCCGCGATCGCGTGGCTCGGCGTGGCGGCGATCTGCGGTGCGCCGGTTGGCGCCGCGCTTTCCGACCAGGCCGCGTATGTCGTCGGCGATCGCCTGTTTCCGGCGACCCCGACGAGCGAGGATCCTTTCATCGCGGACGCGGTCGCGGGGACGATTGGCCATTTGCGGCAGAACGGCGGCCCCAATTTTGGCCAACTCAAACTCGGCTTCGCGATCGAGAAGCGCATCACCACGGATCTGGGTGTCGCACTCGAAGGCGCCTATGAGGTCCTCAGTCCGCTCAATCTGCCTGATGTCTATGGCTTCGAGAATTTTGAAGCGATGGTGAAATATCAAGCCTACAAAAGCGACGCGCATGAAGCGGTGTTTTCAGTAGGCCTTGGCCGCGAGTTCGGCGGCACCGGGGCAAGCCGTGTCGGCGCGGAGCGCGTCGGGGCAACGACGCCCGCCCTTTATTTCGGCAAGGGGTTGGGAGATCTACCCGATGATCTCAAATATCTGCGGCCGTTCGCCGTTACCGGCAGCCTTGGCTACCAGATCCCGGACCGGCGGGCGCGCGACGGCGATCATTTCCCGTCTATGGCTGTCGTCGGTGCCTCACTGCAATACAGCCTCAGATACCTGCAGGGAAACGTGCAGTATATCGGTCTCCCGCCGCCGATCGGGCGCCTCACCGCGCTCGTCGAATTTACCTATGCTGCCCCGGTCACTCAATCGTACGGGCAGGGCCCGACAGCGCTCCTCGCTCCCGGCCTGGTCTATTCGCAAGAAGGCGTCGATTACGCGGTCGAGGCACTGGTACCGCTAACCCGGCAAGCGGGCGCCGGGATCGGATTTGTCGCGTCGATGCACATCCCGCTGGGCAAACTCTCGGCGGCGTTGGGCAAGCCTCTGTTCGGGGAGTGAGGACGTCCATCCCCTTGCCATCATGAGTGCATATCGCTTGATTTGATGGCAGCTCCCTGACGCAAGCTGTATCGTCATCGGAGTTCGATCAGAGGCGGGCAATAGTGGGAGATTGAGGATGAACTCGAACGGCAAAGTCGCGCTTGTCACCGGCGGCGGCAGCGGCATCGGCAAGGCATCGGCATTGGCGCTCGCCCGGGAAGGGTTTGCGGTCGTCGTCGCCGGCCGCCGCCCCGACCCGCTGCAGGCGGTGGTCAGCGAGATCGAGGGTTTGCAAGGGAAGGCGCTCGGCGTGCCGACCGATGTCGGCGACCCGGCCTCTGTCGAGGCGCTGTTCGCCAAGACCAAAGCCACCTTCGGGCGGCTCGACGTGCTCTTCAACAATGCCGGGTTCGGCGCCGGCGCGCCGATCGAGG
>JBGPTQ010000122.1:0-5978 GCA_041490725.1 Allostellaceae bacterium
CCGAAATTCCACCAGTAGTTCAGGTTGCGCGGGGTCGGATACTCGTGCAGCTCGTGCTCGAGAAACGCGACGAACGGCAGCCGGTAGTCGATCCAGCGGATCAGCCGGCCGTAGCCGGTGGCGGCTGGGGCGCTAATGGGGGCGCCAGCGGGGGCGCCGGATGAGGATGCGGCCATGGCGCTTCCTAGCCGATCTTGACGGCGGTGTCGGAGGTGAATTCGTAGGGCGGCACGAACAGGTTGAGCGGCGCCGGACCCTGGCGGATCCGCGCCGAGGTATCGTAGACCGAACCGTGGCACGGGCAGAACCAGCCGCCATAGGGGCCGCGGTCGTCGCCGGGCTTGTTGCCGAGCGGGATGCAGCCGAGATGCGTGCACACGCCGACGACGACGAGCCATTCCGGCTTCTTTACCCGGGCGGAATCCGGTTGCGGGTCGCGCAGGCTCGCTACGTCGACATCCTGGGCGGCCTTGATCTCCTCCGGCGGGCGGTGGTTGATGAAGACGGGCTTGCCGCGCCAGGCGACCGTGAGGCGCTGGCCGACCTGGACCGGTGCCAGATCGACTTCGGTCGTCGACAGCGCCAGCGTATCGCGGGCCGGGTTCAGGCTGTCGATGAACGGCCAGATCGCGATCGCCGTGGCGATGCCGCCGAGCGCGCCGGCGCTCAGCATCAGGAAATCGCGCCGCGTCCCGCCGTCATGGCCCGCGTCAACAGGCGATTGCGCCAGATCGGTCATCCCAAACCTCGATCCGCTGCCGACCCCGGCCGCCGCGGCAAGCTATACGCTTGAAGAAGCCGAACTATGCGACAGACTGCCGCATAAAACGGCAGCCTGGCCGGCTCTATGCGCGTTCCTATAATGCGTTCGGTACTGTGCGCAAGCCTACGCGGAATAAAACGATTTGCGCCTCGCCCTGTTCGAGCCCGATATCCCGCAGAATACCGGGGCACTGTTGCGCCTGGCCGGGTGCCTTGCGGTCGAGGTCGATCTGATCGAGCCGCTCGGTTTCCTCATCGATGACCGGCGGCTGCGCCGCGCAGCGCTCGATTATGCCGCAGCGCTGGCGATCCGTCGCCATGCCTCGTGGAGCCGTTTCCTGGCGGAGCGCGACCCGGGCTCCCGGCTGATCCTTCTGACGACCGGCGGGACCGTCCCGCTCTATCGCTTCGATTTTACTGCCGGCGATACACTGCTCTTGGGCCGCGAAAGCGCCGGGGCGCCCGACTTCGTGCATCGCACGGCCTTCGCCCGGGTCGTGATCCCCTTGGCCCCCGGCGCCCGCTCGCTCAACGTCGCGCTTGCCGGGGCGATCGCACTCGCTGAGGCGCTGCGCCAGACCGGCGGCTTTGCGCAACCGTAATCGTTGACAATGCGAGAGGGTCGGCCTATCTCCCGCGGCTAAATCGCCGGCTAAATCCACGGGCGCCCGTGGCGGAATTGGCAGACGCGCACGGTTCAGGTCCGTGTTCCGAAAGGAGTGGTGGTTCGACTCCACTCGGGCGCACCATTCGAGGAAAATCGGATCTGTGCGGCGCGGCGACCCCGTGATCGTCGGCTAACCGAATAATTGCAGACTCTTCCCGCGAATTTAAGCTGGCATTGTGGTACGCGGCCGGCGTCGAGGCGCCAAGCCTCGTCGAATTGACGCGCGGCCCGCCGGGGTAGATATTCTCCCGGTATTCCAGGGCCAGATCAGAGTTCTTTTATGAAGTTGGTAATAGGGACTCGGCGAGACCGCGTCGAGCGCGGCCTCTATCCAGCGCGGGATGATCCCGGCGCTGCGCGGGGCGGCACGGCATGACCCATCAGCTGCACCGTGGCGACCTGCCCGAAGGGCTTTTGTTTGGCGACGCGGTGGCGATCGATACCGAAGCCATGGGGCTTAACCCGCATCGCGACCGGTTGTGCCTGGTCCAGCTCTCGCGCGGCGATGGCGACGCTCACCTTGTGCAGTTCGCCGCCGGCTGCTACGACGCCCCGAACCTCAAGCGGCTGCTTGCCGATCCTTCGGTCGTCAAGCTGTTCCATTTCGCGCGGTTCGATATCGCGATCCTTCACCACTATCTCGGGGTGATGCCTCAGCCACTCTATTGCACCAAGATCGCCTCGCGGCTGGTGCGGACCTTCACCGACCGGCACGGCCTCAGGGATCTGTGCAAGGATCTCCTCGGCGTCGATTTGAAAAAAGAACAGCAGACTTCGGATTGGGGCGCGTCGTCGTTGACCGATGAGCAGCTGCGCTATGCCGCTTCCGACGTCCTGCACCTGCACGCCCTGCGCGCGCGACTCGATGCGATGCTCGCGCGCGAGCATCGCATCGAACTGGCGCGCAGCTGCTTTGATTTCCTGCCGGCACGCGCCTTGCTTGATCTCGAAGGCTGGGCGGAGCAAGACATCTTCGCGCATTAGCGTTGTTGCGCATGCAGCCCGGCGCGGTCCGGGGTCGCGACATCAGCAGGGGGAGTTGTTTTGGGGGAAAAAGCCATCGCCGCCTCGCTCGACAAGGCATTGAGCAGCCTTGCCAACCGCCATCAAGCGAGCGGTCTCGTCCGCGATCTTGCGGTCGCCCGCCGGGTCATTCGCGCCGAGATCGAGGGCCTCGAACAGCTCTCCCAAACCCTCGACTCCGCCTTTGGCGTCGCGCTCGATCTGTGCGCGGCGGCGCGCGGGCGGCTGATTGTCACCGGGATCGGCAAGAGCGGGCTCGTCGCCCGCAAGATCGCGGCGACCCTCGCCTCGACCGGCACGCCGGCGCAGTTTGTCCACCCGGCCGAAGCCAGCCACGGCGATCTCGGGATGATCGGTGTCGATGACGCGATCCTCGCCTTGTCGAATTCCGGCGAGACCGACGAGCTCGACGCCATCATTGCGTATTCGCGGCGGTTCAAGATCCCGCTCGTCGCGATCACCGGCGGGCGCGGCTCAACCCTCGCCGAGGCGGCCGATGCCGTGCTGCTGCTGCCGCCGGCCGTCGAGGCCTGCACGATGGGGTTGGCCCCGACCACCTCGACGACGATGATGATCGCGCTCGGCGACGCGCTCGCGATCGCGCTGCTCGAGCGAAAGGGGTTTTCGTCCGCCGATTTCCAGCTGTTTCATCCGGGCGGCAAGCTCGGCCGCCGGCTGCTGCGGGTCAGCGAGATCATGCATCGGGGCGACAGCGTGCCGCTCGTCGCGCCCGACGCGCCAATGTCGGAAGCGATCCTCGTCATGACGGCCAAGAGCTTCGGCTGTGTCGGTGTGTCCGGCGAGGATGGGCGGCTCGTCGGCGTCGTCACCGACGGCGATTTGCGCCGGCACATGGACGACCGGCTGTTGGCGCGCAGCGTGGCCGAGATCATGCACCGCAACCCGAAAACCATTACCGCCGCGCACCTGGCAGCCGAGGCGCTCGGTGTGATGAACCGGTTCGCGATCACCGCGCTGTTCGTGGTCGATGACAGAATGCGGCCGGCCGGGTTTCTGCACTTGCACGATTGCCTGCGCGCCGGCGTCGCATGAGGCTTGCCATGCCCGGGTCCGCGCTGCGCGCGCAGCGGCGCCACGAGGGCGAGCCGAAAGCGGCCGTCCTGGCGAACCCCGCGGCGTGGATTGCCGCCGCCTGGCCCAGCGCCGCCCCGGACAATCGCCACAGCCGGCGCGTCGCCCTGCTGAAACGAGTATTGCCGGCAATCGGCTTGGTTCTGTTGCTGCTGATTGCCGTGTGGCCGCGGCTGGCGCCGCTGTGGGAGCGCATGCGGCTGGCCTTTCCGGCGATCGATCTGCGCGAGGCGCGCCAGCTCCGGATGGTCAACCCGCGCTATTCGGGAGTCGATCGCCTGGGGCGCCCCTTTGTGGTTACCGCTGCGGTCGGCCGTCAGGTGCCCGATCGGCAGGATCTGATGTCGCTGGAGGTGCCGCGGGCCGATATGAAAATCCATCGCGACGCCGATTTGGTCGTCACCGCGGCGACCGGAATCTATCAGTCGCAAGTGCAGCTGCTTGATCTGTTCGGCGAGGTCACGCTGGTGCATCCGAACGGCACCCGCTTCGTCACCGACACCGCGCGCGTCGATGGCGCGAACAACACGGCGGAAGGCAGCGACCCGGTCGTGGGACAAGGCCCCTCCGGCGACGTCAACGCCCAAGGGTTCCGGATCCTCGACAAGGGCGCCACGATCATTCTCACCGGCAAGTCCGACATGCTGCTGAAAGGGGCAAAGTCGGGTAGCGAGAAGCGCGCGCCGGCAACGCTGCCGGCCCCGATCGCAGCCACCGCGGCGCGGGTCGAGGCCGAGGCGAAACCGGTGCTGGCCAAGGCGGTGCCAGCGGCGGCGCGGCATCAAGCGGCAGCACGGCCGGCGATGGCGCAGGCCAATAACCGGCATCCGCATCCTGGTCATCGGCCGCTCCGCGCCAAGCCGGCGGCGGCCAAGAAAGCCTAGCGATGCCGCGACACCGTGCCCGGCGTCGGACAAGCGACACGGCGGCAATCGGTGTCGCCCTCTTGCTCTGCGGCATTCCGCTGTCCCGGCCGAGCGCGCAGCCGGTTGCCCCCGACGATAATCAGCCGATCCAGATCCAAGCCGATTCGGGCATCGAATGGCAGCAAGACGCCCATCTCTATATCGCGCGCGGCAACGCCGTAGCGATTCGGGGCCCGGGCGAAATCCATGCCGATACGCTGATCGCCCATTACCGAGAGGTCAAAGGCGGCAATACCGAGATCTACCGGGTCGAGGCGGAGGGCAATGTCACGCTGAAGCGCGATGCGCAGACCGTGGTCGGCGACCGCGCGGTTTCCGACGTCGGTCAGGCGATCGCCGTCGTCACCGGCAAGGGGCTCAAGCTGACGACGCCGAGCGATGTCGTGACCGCGCGCGACAGCCTCGAATGGTACGACCAGAAACAAATCGCCGTTGCTCGCGGCGATGCGGTTGCGATCCGCAACGGCAAGACGATCAAGGCCGACATCCTGACCGCTTATATGGTCAAGACGGCCCCAGGGCAGGGTAAAACGGGGCAGGCAAAAGCCGGCGCGCCGGGCGCACGGCCCGTGCCGGCGAAAGCGCCGATCACGCCCGCCGCTTCCCCCGGCGGCACGACCGGCGGCGCAGTCGGCGCGGCATCGACAATCAGCCGGGTCGATGCGCAAGGCCATGTCGTCATTACCAACACGCTTGATACCGGTCGCGGCGATTTCGGCGTCTACAAGGCCGATACCGGCATCGCGACGCTGATCGGCAACGTCGTCATCGAACGCGGCAAGGACGTGATAAGGGGACAACGCGGGGTCATGGATCTCAACAACAACGTCAGCCGTATGATGCCCGGGGGTGCCCCGGGTGCATCGCCCCAGCGGGTCCAAGGCCTCTTCGTTCGCCAGGAGCAGGGCGGACGGGCCACGATATCCGGCGCGGTGCCGAGCCGCGAGCCTGCAGCTTCGGGCGACAAGAGGCCGTGACGCGCGGCGCGGCGCGGCAGACACCGCCGAGCTGGCCGGCCTGGCTCGGCCAGGGACCGCGTCTTGTCGCCGACAATCGTGGCCTCGTCGGCCATGGTCTCGGCAAGAGCTTCAAGCGCCGGCCGGTGTTGCGCGACGTCAGCTTGTCGGTGCAGCGCGGCGAGGTCGTCGGCCTGCTCGGCCCCAATGGCGCCGGCAAAACCACGTGCTTTTACATCATCACCGGCCTCATTGCCGCGGATACCGGGACGGTCGAACTCGACGGGCAGGACATCACCGATCTGCCGATGTATCGCAGGGCGCGGCTGGGCATCGGCTATCTGCCCCAGGAAGCGTCGATTTTCCGCGGCCTGACCGTCGAGCAGAACATCCGCGCCATTCTCGAGGTCGCCGAGCCCGAACCCGAGGCCCGCGAGGCCATGCTCGACGCGCTGTTGGCGGAGTTCTCGATCAGCCATTTGCGGCGTGCGTCGGCGATGGCGCTGTCAGGCGGCGAGCGGCGGCGTTGCGAGATCGCCCGGGCATTGGCGA
>JBGPTQ010000123.1:0-5961 GCA_041490725.1 Allostellaceae bacterium
GATGCATGTCGACGGGTTCCGCTTCGATTTGTGCACGGCCCTGGCGCGCGAAAACGGCGAGTATGCCCAGGGCAGCGCGTTTTTCGACGCGGTCCGCCAGGATCCGGCAATGGCTCGGGTCAAGCTGATCGCCGAGCCGTGGGACGTCGGCCCCCATGGCTATCAGCTCGGCAATTTTCCGCCCGGCTGGGCGGAATGGAATGGGCAATACCGCGACTCGGTGCGGCGCTTCTGGAAGGGCGACCAGGGCCTGGTTGCCGAAATGGCCTCGCGCGTCGCCGGTTCCTCCGACATCTTCGGCTATCGCGGCCGGCGGCCGTGGGCCAGCATCAACTTCGTCACCGCCCATGACGGCTTCACCTTGCAGGACCTGGTCAGCTACGAGAACAAGCACAACGAGGCGAACGGCGAGGACAACCACGACGGAAACGACGCCAATTTCAGCTGGAATTGCGGCGTCGAAGGCGTCAGCGACGACCCCGCCATCGTCAAACTGCGCGAGCGGCAGAAGCGCAACCTGCTAGCCACCCTGTTGTTGTCGCTCGGCGTGCCGATGCTGCTTGCCGGCGACGAATTCGGGCGCAGCCAAAAGGGCAACAGCAACGCCTATTGCCAGGACAACGAGATCTCATGGCTCGACTGGCAGAAGATCCGGCCCGAAGACGAGGCATTGCGCGATTTCGTGCGCTACTTGATCGGTCTGCGCCGGCAGCACCGGGTGTTCTCGCGCCCGCGCTTTTTTCGCGGCGAGGTCGTCTCGGAGGCCGGGCTCAAGGACATCACCTGGTTCACGCAAGGCGGGGTCGAGGCGACTGTCGAGGATTGGGGCAATCATGTCGCCCTGTCGCTCGGCTATGTCTTGGGCGGCGATGCCGGCGAGTTCTTCACGCGCGGCGGCCAGCGCGACATCGACGAGAGCTTTCTCGTCATGATGAACGCCTATTACGACGAACTCCCTTTCCATTTCCCGCACTTGCCGACGCCGCTCGCCTGGGAAGCCTTGGTCGATACCGCCGAGCCGAGCGGTCGCGCAGCGGGTGGGCGGCTGTGGCGTTCGGGCGAGAGCTACCATTTACGCGCTCATTCCTTTGCGCTGTTCATCAATCGCGCGCCCGCTGCCCAGCCCGTGGCGGCCCCCGCCGTGGCGATCGAGGAGGCGAGCGCGGCACCCGATTGCGCCGGCCCCAAGGATGGCCCCCCGAATGCCCCAACAGATGCCCCAACAGATGACAGCGATGCGCGATGAGCCGGCTCGACGAGCTGCGCCATATCGCCGATCTGGTCGGGATTGCGACCCGTCATGTTGATGCTCTGGGGGTGATCCACGAGCCCGATGAAGAGACGCTGTCTCGGCTGATCGCCGCCTTCGGCCTGCCCGTCGACCCGAAAGAGGCCGAGGACGCGCTGGCCGACGAAGGCCGGGCGGCGCCGTTCGGCCTCGCTCCGGTCCATATCGTCGCCCAGGAGGCGCCCGCGCAGGCGCTGCGATTGCGCCTGCCGTCAGAAACCGGCAGCGTCGAATGGCACTGCCGGTTCGAAGACGGCAAGGAATGTGCCGGTAAGAGCGAGGGGGCCGAGCTCTTTCTGCCCGCCCAATTGCCGCTCGGCTATCACCGCCTCGCGATCAGCGGAGCTGGGGCCGGGGGTGGAGCGACGGCGGAAATCGGCCTCGTCGTCGCACCGGATTCCTGCCACCTCCCCGATGCGCTGCAGCCCGGTGCGCGCAGCTGGGGCCTCACCGCCCAGCTTTACGGTCTGCGCAGCGCGCGCGATTGGGGGATCGGCGATTTCAGCGATCTGGCAACGCTGTGCCGGGAGGCCGGAAAGCTCGGCGCCGCGGCGATCGGCATCAACCCGCTGCACGCGCTGTTCGCGGCCGAGCCGCGCCATTTCAGCCCGTATTCGCCGTCGAGCCGGGCCTGGCTCGATTATCTCTACATCGACGTGACCCAGATCCCCGGCTTTGCCGAGGATCCCGTCGCGCAAAGCCTGATGCCGGCCGCTGCGGTTCTGGCGGCGCGCGGCGCCGAACTGGTCGATTACGCCGCGGTCGCAGCGCTGAAACGTCCGGTGCTCGAGGCGCTCTACCAGCGCTTCCGCGCACGGGAGCGCGGTCGCGGCAGCGCGCTCGGCGCCGCCTTCCGCGCGTTCCGGCGGGAGGGCGGCGAAGCGCTCGCGGCGTTTGCCACCTTCGAGGCATTGCACGAGCATTTCACAGGGGCCGGCGGGCCGTTCTCGTGGCACGCCTGGCCGGCGGCGCTGCGCGACCCCCATTCCGCCGCGGTCGCCAAATTCGCCCGCGCCCATGCCGAGCGGGTCGAGTTCTTCCAGTTCCTGCAATGGCAGGCCGACCAGCAGCTCGGCGCTGCCGCGGCGACCGGGCGTGCGAGCGGGCTCGGGATCGGGCTCTATCGCGACCTCGCAGTCGGGGTCAACCCGAACGGTGCCGAGGCCTGGGCCGACCGGGAGCTCGTCGTCCCCGGCGCAGCGATCGGCGCGCCGCCCGATGTGCTGAGCCGCGCCGGCCAGAATTGGGGTCTGGCGCCGATCAACCCGCTCGCCCTGCGACGGCGCGGCTTTGCCCCTGTCATCGCCGCGCTGCGCGCCAACATGCGGCATGCCGGGATCTTGCGCGTCGATCACGTGATGAGCCTGCAGCGGCTCTACTGGGTCCCGAGCGGCGCTCCGGCCACAAGAGGGGCCTATGTCAATTATCCGTTCCGCGATCTCTTGCGCCTCGTCGCGCTCGAAAGCCGCCGGCAGCGCTGCGCGGTGATCGGCGAGGATCTCGGCACGGTGCCCGAAGGGTTTCGCGAAACGATGCAGCAGGCGAGCGTCTTGTCCTACCGCGTTTTCGTTTTCGAACGCCGCGGCGACGGCAGCTTCATTCCGCCCGGCGACTACCCGCCCTTGGCCGCCGCTTCGGCCGCGACGCACGACCTTGCCACCCTCAAAGGGTTCTGGCTTGGCCGTGACATCGCCTGGCGGCATCGGCTCGGGCTCTATCCCGATATGGCGGCCGAGGCGGGCGAGGCGGAGGACCGCCGCCGCGACCGGCATCTGCTGCTCGAGGCGCTCGGCCGCGAAGGGTTGCTCGCACCAGAGCGGTTCGGCGCGTTTTTGTCGGGCGATGGCGAGCCGGCCTACACCGAAGAGCTCGGCGAGGCGATCCTCGCCTATCTGGCGCGCGCGCGCTCGCGCCTCACGCTGGTGCAGATCGAGGACGTTGCCGGCGAGGGCGAGCAGGCCAATCTCCCGGGCACCACCGAGGCTCATCCCAACTGGCGCCGGCGGCTCTCCCTGCGCCTCGAAGACCTCTTCGCCGGGCCCGAGATGGCGCGGGTCACCGCGCTGGTAACCGCGGCGCGCCATCAGGCGGCCCCCGAATGAGCGGGCGCGCCGGGGGCTTTGCCGTCACCCCGCGAAAGCGGGGGTCCAGGGCATTCGTCGGAGCGTTGGCCCCCTGGATGCCCGCTTTCGCGGGAATGACGAATAAACTTGCTATTCCGCGATTAACATCGGATCGGGAGGTAGCGCTACACCCATGAACACGACCAGACCCGTCCGCTTTCACTATCGCCTCGGCGCCAACCAGCCGGCGGCGAGCCCAACCGCGCGCCGCCTCGCAGAGATGGCCGAGGCGATCCTTCGGGACACCGACGGCGCGTTCCACCTCGAGGTCTTTCCCGAAAGCCGGCTCGGTCCCGATCCGCAGATGTTCGCCGACCTGCAAAAGGGCGCGCTTGAATTCTATATGTCGGGCGCGCTCTTGGGCGGGGTCGCACCGACCAGCGCCCTGCCGCTCATGCCCTTCGCCTTCCGCGACAGCAAGGCGGTGTTCGCCGCGCTCGATGGCGCCCTCGGCGACATCATCCGAAAAGAGCTCGCCGGCGCCGGGCTCCACGCCTTCGCGCGCTCCTGGCAGAACGGGTTCCACCACATCACCACGAGCCTGCGTCCGATCAATACCGCGGCGGATTTTGCCGGGCTGAAGATCCGCAGCCCGGGCGGTGCGTTTGCCGCGGATTTCTTTCAGACGCTTGGCGCCGAGGCGGGCATGGTGCCGTTCAGCGGGCTTTACGACGCGCTGAAGGCGAAAACCTTCGACGGCCAGAGCGACCCGCTTGGCGTTGTGCAATCGCTCAGGCTACACGAGGTGCAGCGCTATTTGAGCCTGACCGCGCATTGGTGGACCGGCTTCACGCTGATCGCCAATGCCGCTTCATGGCAGAAGCTGCCGGCGGAGATCCAGGCGGTCGTCGCGCGCAATGCCGAGAAATTCGCGCTGCTGCAACGCGCCGACATCGAAGCGGTCAACGCCGCCGGCGCCGAAGCGCTGGCGCGCCACGGCATGATCGTCAATGAGGCCGACACCGCCAGCATCCGCACCCGGCTCGGCGATTTCATCGCGCGCTGGCGGGCCCGCTTCGACCCGTCCGCCTGGGCGCTGCTCGAAGCCGCCGCCGGCCGCATGTAGGGTGGGTTGAGCGCAGCGAAACCCACCGCGGTTCGGCCGCCCCGCGAGTGGTGGGCTTCGCTGCGCTCAACCCACCCTACGAGGCCTCGCCCGCCGCCATCCGCAGGCCCGAGAGGTACAGCTCGCGATGTTCGGGATTGCGAAAAGGCACATCGCTATGCACGACCAGAGGGGTGATCGCGCGCAGCCGGGCGACGATCGCGCGTGCCTCGTCGAGCCGCCCCATATGGGCGTAGCAGGCGGCGAGAAGGCGATATGCCTCCTGGGCGCTCGGGTCATCCTGGATAGCGAGGAGGAGCTTCGGTAATGCCTCATCGAAGCGATGGTTGGCCAAATGCGCGCCGCCGATAACAACGAAGGCCCAACCGCTTCGAGCGCGCGGGCTCAGACGCAGCGAGGCCTCGACATGCTCGATCGCTAAGTCGGGCTGGCCCGCCCACCACCTGAGGATGCCGCTGACGTGCCAGCCGCGCGCGAAGCTCGGGTTGAGCGTCAGCGCACGATCGACCAACGCCATCATCGAACCGATGTCCTCGCCGAAATAGGAGAGCGCGAGAGCGGCATGGGCGAGGGTACCCGGGTCGTCTCCGGCGACTTGCAGGGCCCGCCGCGCGAGATCGACACCTTTGCGGCTGTCCGCCTCCGGATCGCCGCTGCGGCCATCCAGGCAGGCCGCCATGTAGCAGAATGCTGCCCAGGCGAGTGCGGGCCCGTAACGCGGATCGCGCTCGATCGCCTGCTCCATGAGGCGGAGCGCCTCAGGGAACCGCGCTCTCGATGATAAGACCATCGCGTAGCCGCGCAGGTAGAGGTCGTAGGCCGTGAGGTCATTTGTCGGGCGGCCGGCCGAACGGGCGATTTCAGCGGCTTGCAAGGCCGGCTCGATGATTCCGGCGACGCTTGCCGCCACCTTGTCCTGAAGCTCGAACACGTCTTCGAGGGAGCCGTCGAAGCGGTCGGCCCAGAGGTGCGTGCCGGTAATCGTGTCGATTAACTGCGCGGTGATACGAACCTGGTTCCCGCCCTTGCGCACCGAGCCTTCGAGCACATAGCGCACGCCCAGTTCGCGCCCGACCTGCTTTACGTCGACGCTCTGCCCTTTGTAGGTGAAGCTCGAATTGCGGGCGAGAACGAACAGCCAGCGGATGCGGGAGAGGGCGGTGATGATCTCCTCGACCATGCCGTCGACGAAATATTCCTGCTCGGGGTCGCCGCTCATGTTCTGGAACGGCAAGACCGCGATCGACGGCTTGTCGGGCAAGGGAAGCGCCGCCGGCTGCGCCGGCTTATCCAGCACCACACGATAGGCGCGGATCGGCCGGGCGATGTTCCTGAGGCTCTGCTCGCCGAGATCGGCGAATTCGACCTCGACCTTGCCGCGGACCTGCTCATGGGCCGAAGCGGAAAGGCAGATGCCGCCGGGCTCGGCAATCCCTTCGAGCCGAGCGGCGATGTTGACCCCGTCGCCGAGGATGTCGTCGCCC
>JBGPTQ010000124.1:0-5935 GCA_041490725.1 Allostellaceae bacterium
AGAGCATTCTGACTTGGGTATTAACCGAGCCCCAGCCGCGCGCTGGCGATCTTGGCGCCCTCGGCCATCGCCTTCAATTTGGCCCAGACCACGTCCTCGGTGACCCTTCCCATCCCGGCCGAGGTGTCGAAGCCGCAATCGGTGCCGGCCATGACCCGGTGCGGATCGCCGACCGCGCGGGCGACGTTTTCGAGCCGGTCGGCGACGACTTCCGGGTGCTCGACAAAACCGGTCAGGTCGTCGATGACGCCGGCGACGATGATCTGGTCGTCGGCCAGCGGAAATTTCTGCAAGACGCGCCATTCGTGCTGGTGGCGCGGGTTGGCGAAGGGCAGCACGAAGCCGCCGACATTGGCCTTCTGCAAAATCGGCAGGATGTCGGCCAAGTCCACGTCACGGTCGTGCGGGCCTTCGTAATTGCCCCAGCAGACATGGAGCCGCACCCGGTCGCGCGGCACATTGACGATCGCCTGGTTGATCGCTTCGACAACCCGCTCGACAAACCCGAGAAACTCCGAGAGCGGCCGGTCGTTGTAGGACAGATGCCGCTCGAGCGCGAGATCGGGGCAGTCGAGCTGCAGCAGGAAGCCATTCTTGACGATCGCCTCGTACTCGATCTGCAGCGCCGTGGCGACCGCAGCCAGATAGGCCGCCTCGCTGTCGTAAAATTCGTTCTTCATCGCCGCAGCGATGATCCCGGGCGAGGGCGCGGTCATGAACGGCTCGACAAAGGCGCCCGGGCGCTCGTCGAGCGCGGCGCGGAAATCGGCGCATTCGGCCCGGAGTTCGCTGTCGTCGACATAGCTGACCGCGCCGACCGCCTTGGGCGGCTGGTAATTGCCGACCGCCTCGCGCGCCGCCAGCATCTGCGCCATCTGCTGCTTCAAGAGCGGATAGCGCTCGACATCGCCGCGCGGCCAGCGCTGCCAGTTGCCGCCGAACCCACTCATGCGGTGGCGAACGTAGAGAAAGAAGGCTTCGCGCTGCTGCTCGCCATTGTTGCCGATGTCGATTCCGGCCGCGATCTGCTGGTCGACGACATGGCGCAGCGCCGCCTTACCGAGCCGATCGAGCTCGGCCTTGTCGATCGCGGCGCCGCGGGCGCGCTGGACGTAGAGATGGGTCAGCTCGGGCGGGCGCGGCAGGCTGCCGGTATGCGTCGTCAGGATGCGCTCATTGCTCCACTGCATTTCCCTCTCCCGATCAGCGCGGCAATTGCTCGTCCCGGGTCTCGCGGCCGAGGAACACCGCGATGAGGCTGAGCACCGCGAAGCCGGTCATGATCCCGGTGGCATTGGCAAGCCCGCCCAGCTGCACGACCAGCAACCCGGCGACCAGAGGCCCAAAGCTGGTGAAGATCCGCCCGAAGCCGTTGCAGAACGCCACCGCGGTCGAGCGGACATGGGTCGGGAACAATTCCGACATATAGATCGCATGGCCGGAAAAGATGCCGATCACGAAAAACCCGAAGATCAGCAGCATGATCGGGTAGGGTCCATAGCTGTCGACCAGCAGGAACAGCGACAACCCGAAGATCAGCGTCCCCAGGCTGTAAATGACGATGGTCAGTCGCCGCCCGATGATGTCGGCAATAAAGCCGAACGCGATGTAGCCGGCGATGCCGCCGAAACCCCACAGCTTCATCCCCCAGCTGATGTAGGGAATCGCCGCGACGCCCTTGATCCCCTGTTTTTCCAGCAGCAGGCCCTGGATCGTCGGCAGCCAAGCCCCCGCGGTCCACACCGCCAGGAGGGTCCCCAGCGCGAACAGCACCCCAACCAGCGTCTGGAACCGGACGGCCGGGCTGAACAGTTGCAGCGGCACCAGGCGCAGGAACTCGCGATCGTCCTCGGTGTGGTCGCGGCTTGCCGCCAACGCCTGGCGCCGCGCCTTGACCGCGGCGAAATGTTCCGGCTCGACCATGCCGCGGCGCAGGAACGCCAGCAGCAGGGCGGGGACGATCCCGAAAAAGAACACATAGCGCCAGCCGTAAGGGCCGACCCAATCATAGATGAAAGCCCCGAAGATCTGACCAAACCCGCCGCCGGTCATCATGAACCCGAGAATCTTGGCCCGGTGCGTGTCGGCAAACGCTTCGGCGACCAGCGGGATCGCGATCATCAGCTCGGCGCCGGTGCCAAGCCCGGCGATGAAGCGGAACAGGCCGAGCTGCCAGACCTCCTGCGAAAACCCCTGCAAGGCGGTGAAGACGCTGTAGATCAGGATGCTGAGCGCCAGCGTACGCACCCGGCCGAGATAGTCGGCGATGATGCCGAAAAAGAAGCCGCCGACCGCCCAGCCCAGGAGGCCGATCGTCGTAACCAATCCGCCGACCTTGAGAACGTCCGGCAACGGGGTGCTGGCGCCGAGCAATTCTTGCAGCGAGGGGCGCAATACGAGGCCGTAGAGCGTGAAGTCGGTGATGTCGAGCGACCAGCCGGCCCAGGCCACGAACAGCACGAGCCATTGATATCCGGTGATATCGCGCAACGAGAAGCGCGGTGCGCGCGTGCCGATCTCTGCCATTCTCGATTTTCCTCCAACTAGACTTGGGCGTTCCCGCCGCCCCTTTGGTCAATCCTCGCCGCAGTGAACAACCTTACATTCACAGGCGAACAGCCGGATGCCCTTTACAGCTTCCGCGCGCGTCATCAAACCCGAGCGGCCGATCCGGATCAAGTGGGTAAACCCGGCTTGACAAAAGCCCGCCGTCGCCGGCAAAGGCAAGGGGATCGAATTGGGGGGATGCGATGCGGGGAGGCTACACGTTCCGTTGGGCTTTTACGGCGTTGAGTGGCGTAGTTCTGGCGACCGCGGTGATTGCGGCCGCCTCGGCCGAGGGGCTGCGCGAGCGCGGCTCCTATCTGGTCAACACGATCGCCGGTTGCGGCAACTGCCACACGCCAAAGGATGCTGCCGGCCGGGCGATCGTCGGAAAGCAGCTTTCCGGCGGGCTCGAATTCGACATTCCCCCCGCCCATGTCGTCACCCCGAACATCACGCCCGACCCGCAGACCGGGATCGGCAAATGGAGCGAGGCGCAGATCGTCAGCGCATTGCGCGACGGCAAGCGACCCGACGGCACGATCATCGGCCCGCCGATGCCGATCGATTTCTACCGGCAGATATCGGACCGCGACGCCGCGGCGATCGCCGCCTATCTGCGCAGCGTCCCGCCGGCCCGCCATGCGGTCGGGAGGACGCAATTCAAAATCCCGCTGCCCCCGTCCTACGGACCGCCGGTGACCCATGTCGAAGAGTCACCACGCAGCGACAAGGTGGCCTATGGCGGCTATCTGGCGGGCCCGGTCGGCCATTGCATGGCATGCCACACCCCGTTCGCCGCGCCGGGAGAACTCGATATGAGCCGGCTCGGCGCCGGCGGCCAGGAGCTTCCGGTCTTCGATAAATCCGCGGCGATGACCGTCAGCCGCAACATCACTCCCGATCCGGAGAATGGCATCGGCAAATGGAGCGACGCCGACATCAAGCGCACGATTACGACCGGGATCCGCCCGGACGGCACCAAGCTCGCGCGCACCATGCCGTTCGACTGGTACGCCAAGATCGCGCCCGCGGACCTCGACGCGATCGTCGCCTATCTGCGCTCGCTGAAACCGGTGAAGTGACGGCGGCACCCGGCGCGTAGGCGGCTTATACCGGAGTCCGTCCGCTTTGAGTCCTGGACCTCTATCCAAAATTTCGGCACACAATAAAATTGTCGTCCCGGCGAAGGCCGGGACCCACTGATCCGCCTCCGAGCCGGTTGAAAAGTGGGTCCCGGCCTTCCCCACGGAACAAGTCCGTGGGCTGAAGGACCACGGGATGACAATCAAAAATGAAACCAGCTATCACTTAAGACATTATGACTTTAGTGTTACGGCCGCGGCACCACGTACGGCCGAATAACGCGGGCGAAATCCTCTTCGGCCGAGCGGTGCTCGATCAGGCTGATGACCGGATCAGCCCAAGCCTCGGAGTCTTCGATCGCCAGATCGAAGCCATTGAGGCGGAGAAAATGCCATAAAGCTTCGAACGCCGTACGCTTGTTGCCTTGCTCAAACGCGTGAGCCTGTGCAATGCCGGCCAGAAGCCTCACCGCGAGCACGACAATGTCTTCCTCGCCATAGGCGAACGCATTTTGCGGACGCGCCAACGCGCTTTCGAGAAGGCCGAGATCGCGAACGAAGTGGTTTTCTCCGGTCGCTTCGACCTCAAGCCGATTGTATTCGATGACCGCCTCTATCGGCAGCCATTGCGGCTCATTTGGCAAGGGCAGCCCGTATCTTCGGAAACCTCGCAATGAACTCGCGACTCAGCGCCGCGTGATCGATCTTCCCCTTAACGGGGCGCGCGCGCAAAATTTTCTTTTCGTCGGGGCGCTGTTTTGCGGCCGGCTTGGCCGAGGTCTCGTCGCGGTCAATCGTATCCATGACATCACTCGCGTACTTCCGGCCGCAATGTGCTACCGCCAGCGGCCAATCGCAAGATCGGCCTTGCCCCTACTGCGCCGCGGCCTTCTCCGGCGGGCGGACGTATTTGTCGCGCATGGTGACGAACTCTTCGGCGGCGCTCGGATGGATGCCGACGGTCTGGTCGAACTGCTTCTTGGTCGCGCCGCATTTGATCGCGATCGCGAGGCCCTGCACGATCTCGGGCGCGTCCGCCCCGAGCATGTGGCAGCCGAGCACCCGGTCGGTCTTGCCGTCGACCACCAGCTTCATAAAGCTGCGCTCGTCGCGGCCGGACAGGGTGTTCTTCATCGGCTTGAAGCGCGCCTGGTAGATATCGACTTCGCCGTATTCCCGGCGCGCCTCTTCCTCATTGAGGCCGACCACCGCGACCGGCGGCTGGCTGAACACCGCCGACGGCACGTCGGCATGGTCCATCCTGATCGGGTTGTTGTGGTAGAGCGTCTCGGCGATGGCGCGGCCTTCGGCGATCGCCACCGGGGTCAGATTGATCCGGTCGGTCACGTCGCCGACGGCATAGATGTTCGGCACGGTCGAGCGCTGCCATTCATCGACGACAACCGCCCCGTTTTTGTTGAGCTCGACGCCGATTTCGGCGAGGCCCATCCCCTTGGTGTTGGGTTTGCGCCCGGTCGCGTACATGACGCAGTCGGTCCCGATCCGCTTGCCGTCGGTGGTGGTGACGGTGTAGCCGCCGGCTGATTTGTCGATGCGGCCGATTTGGGTGTTGGCGCGGATGTCGATGCCGCGGATGCGCATTTCCTCGCCGAGATAGGTACGGATATCCTCGTCGAACCCGCGTAATACCCGGTCGGCCCGGATAATCTCGACGACCTCGCTGCCGAAGCCATTGAAGATGCCGGCGAACTCGACCGCGATATAGCCGCCGCCGACAATGACGACACGCTTCGGCAAACTCGGCAGGTCGAGCGCCTCGTTCGACGAGATCACATGCTCGATGCCGGGGATACCCGGCGGGGTTTCGGGCCAGCCGCCGACCGCGATCAGGATGTTTTCGGCGGTGTAGGTGCGGCCGGAGACCTCGACAGTGTGCGGATCGACGACAACGCCGCGCCCGTCGATGATCTCGACATGGGCGTTGTTCAGCATGTTGATGTAGATCTGATTGAGCCGCCCGATCTCCTTGTCCTTGGCGGCGATCAGCGCCGGCCAGTCGAAATCGGCCGGCGGCACGCTCCAGCCGAAGCCGGCGGCATCGGCGAACGCATCGGCGAATTGCGCGCCGTAGACCAGGAGCTTTTTCGGCACGCAGCCGCGCAAGACGCAGGTGCCGCCGATCCGCAATTCCTCGACGATCGCGACGCGCGCGCCATAGGCCCCGGCGCGGCGCGAACTGGCGACGCCGCCCGAGCCGGCGCCGATCGTGATCATGTCGAAATCATAGCGCGGCATGATCGTCCACTCCGTTTGCTGGGTTGCACTCGCCCCTGGTTGTCACAACC
>JBGPTQ010000125.1:0-5931 GCA_041490725.1 Allostellaceae bacterium
CGCTTCAGCAAGAGCGCGGGTTCGCCGGCGACGCGCACGATCTTGCTGCGGCTCTTCTGGCCGCCGACGATCGCGAGATCGCGCCGCGGCAAATCCCATTCCTTGGCCAGAAGCTGCAACAGCGCGTCGTTGGCCCGACCCTCCGCGGGCGGCGCGGTGACCGAGACCTTGAGGACCGCGGCGCCGTCGGCCAGGTGCACAACCCCATCGAGGCGATCGGCCCGGGCGCGCGGCGTCAGCCGGACCGCGATCCGCACGCCGTCCGCAGTGGCGCGCAACGGAGCGCTCAGCGGGGCGCGCAACGGAGCGCTCAGCGGGGCGCGCAACGGGGCGCGCAACGGGGATTCAGAAAAGATTGGGGACAATATCGTAGAGGATCAGGCGCCTCAAGAACATCAGGATCAGGATCAGGATTATCGGTGACACATCGATGCCGCCGAAATTCGGCAGAAAGGAGCGAATTGGGCGCAGCGCCGGCTCGGTCACCCGATAAAGGAAATCGCCGATCACCGCGACGGCGCGGTTGTGCCGGTTGACCACGCCGAAGGCGAGCAGCCAGCTGAGGACCGCTTGAGCGATCAACAGCCAAATATAAATGTCGATCAACGTATCGATGAGCCAGAACAATGCTCTCATGCCGGCGACATCCTAGCCAAAGGGACGCGCGACCCTAGCCGGACCCCGGCGCGGCCGCAAGCGCCGGGGGAGAGTGCCGGCGGCCCACTTCGCGCGGTGGTCGGGAGCCGAGAGGTGGATCGCGCGAGATACAGCCGGGAGCCGCGCTTGACAGCCGATAGGGCGATCCGCATAGTCCGCCGCGCTCGGAAACGAGTCGCCGACGCGCCAATTAAACGAGAGAAACGGGGCCGTAGCTCAGCTGGGAGAGCGTCGCGTTCGCAATGCGAAGGTCAGGGGTTCGATCCCCCTCGGCTCCACCAATCCTCAGACAAAACCGGCGCCAATCAAGCGCGCTTCGCGTGGCGGGCAGTTGAAGTTGAAGCGGCCACCATCGCCGCCGCGACCTTGTCGGGACGGGTGAAGGCGAGGTATTCGCGGGCGAATTCCGGCGGGAGAATCTCGACCATCGTGGCGTTCTCGACCCACACCTCGATCACGTGAAAGGGCCCGCGGTTGCACACGAAGCACTGCCAGCCGGCGCGGCCCGCAATCCTTTCGACGGTATCGGCGTCGGTCGCGACGCTGAGGGCAAAATGGGTGGCGCCGTACCCCCGCTCGGCTTGCGGCTGCTTCACAAAGCTCCCGCCGACGCTGCCGTTCGGCTCCAGCTCCGTCCCCGCCGGGTAAACCTCGACGCCCGACCCGTGATCGTCCAGCTGAAGCGCGAAAAAGCTTCCAGGGTTGGGCGGAAACGGGACAGCGGTGCCGCCCATCAGCTCGGCCAAAACCCCGGCCGTATGCTTGGGATCGCGTGCGGCGATCGAAAGATGATGGATCATCACACCCTCACAAATTCTTCCGACGAAGAATATCACGGCCAGGCCGCTCGCGATAGATCGCGATAGATCACGTCGTGCCGAGCTGACGCCACCACCGTCGGGTGGCGGCGAGGGCAAGCAGGCCAAGCGCGCCGGTGATCGCGGTCGCCCAAGGCGCGCCAATCGCGTCGGCCAGCACACCAAGACCGAGAAAGCCGAGCGGGCCGACGCCGATGCAGACCGACAAGACGCCATACATGCGGCTGCGCATCTCGGCTGGGGCCGCGAGGTAGATCAGCGTCGCCTGCATCACGCTGAAGGCGGCGTTCGACACCCCGGTGAACAATAGCGCGGCGCCGGCAAGCGGCACGTTGGGGACCAGGGCGAAGACGATCAGCATCACCAGATAGGTCACAACCCCGCCGATATAGAGCCGCGCGTAATGCGCCGGCCGGGCATAGAGGGCGATCGCGATCGATCCGCAGAACGCGCCGATGCCGTCCATGCTGGCCAAGACGCCGATACCGCTCGCGCCGAGGTGCAGATTGTCAAGCCCGATCACCGGGATCATCGCGGTGAACGGCCAGCCGAACACATTATAGATGACCGTGATCGTCAGAGTGGCGATCAGCTTCTTGTCGCGCCGCACCAGCACCAGGCCCTCGATCATGCGTGCGAGCACGGTGCCGACGGCGGCAGCAGGGGCCAGGCTGTTGCGGTGGAGCACCCGCAGCGCTGCGACGAGCGCGATCGCATAACAGACGACGCTGACCGTGAACGCGCCGGAAATGCCGGTGCTGGCGAGCAGCAACCCGCCGATCGTCGGACCCAGCATGCGGCTCGCATTGTTGGCGCCGACATCGACCGACATTGCCGCGCTCATCCGGTCGTGCCCGACAACCTCGCCGATCATGACCCGTCGCACCGGGTTATCGGCCGCCCAGGCGATGCCGTTGCAGAAACTGGCGACGGCGAGGTGCCAGATCGCCAGCCTGCCGGCATAGGCGAGGACGGCAAGACACAGCGAGGTGGTCAGCATCAACAGGACGATTGCGATCAGCGCGCTGCGCCGCTCCAGCCGCTCGGCGAGCGCGCCGATCAGGGCTCCGAACAGCGCCATCGGCAGCATCCGCAGCAGCGTCATCAGCGCCACGGCGAACGCCGATCCGGTGTGCTGATAGACGAAGACCCCGACGACCAGCATTTCCAGCCAGCGCACCGCGAACGCGACGAGGCCGACAACCCACAGAAGGCGAAAATCGGGGCTGGCCAACACCCCCCAGCGCAGCACAGCGCGCGACGCCGCGCCTGGGATCGCCCTTGGGACCGCTCCTGGGACCGCCCCGGCACGTCCGCGCGCGGTACCGAGAGCGGCCCTCAGGGCGGCAAACAGCATTTGATCGAGGCGCATGTCTCGGGAGAGTTTGCGGCGTGCCCGTGTGGCGTAAAGGTGCGCGGATGTTGTCGGTCGAAGGCAGGCCGGCGTACTCTACAGGGCAGCGGACCGGCCGGGGTCGGTCTTTTGCGGGTCGTGGCGCCCTAATTTTGCGAGCGGCGCGATCGCCGCATGATAGGGATGGCGGAACCAATGGATCTCGGATTGCAGGGCAAAAAGGCTATCGTTACCGGCGGCACTCGCGGAATCGGCCACGCCGTCGCGACATTGCTCGCCGCCGAAGGCTGCGACGTCGCGATCTGCGCGCGCAATAAGGGACCGCTCGACGAGACGGTCGCGACGCTGGCGCGCGCCGGCGTCAGGGCGATGGGCGGCGCGGTCGACGTCGCCGATCTCGCGGCGTTCTGCGGCTGGATCGCCGAGGCGGCCGAGGCGCTCGGCGGCATCGATATCTTTGTTGCCAATGTCAGCGCGCTCGCCCAGGGCATGGACGAGGCGGCGTGGCGCCGTGGGTTCGAGATCGACGTGATGGGAACGGTGTTCGGCATCGAGGCCGCGCTGCCGATCCTCGAGCGCTCGCAGGCCGGCTCGATCGTGGTGGTCGGCAGCACCGCAATGGCCGAAATCTATGGCCCGAACCGGTCCTACGCGGCGGTCAAGGCGACGCTGGTGCCCTATGTCAAGGGGCTCGCCCGCAATCTGGCGGCCAAGAATGTCCGGGCCAACATGGTTTCGCCTGGCAATGTCTATTTCAAGGGCGGGGTGTGGAACATTGTCGAGGAGCGCAACCCAGAGATGTTCGCATCGATGCTGGCGAAGAACCCGACCGGCCGCATGGGTACCCCCGAGGAAGTCGCCAACGCGATCGTCTTCCTGGCGAGCCCGCGGGCGAGCTTCATCACCGGCACCAACCTGATCGTCGATGGCGCGCTGACCCAGCGCGTGCAGTTCTGACCCGAACCGCACTCAGTAATAGAGGACGGTGTGGCGGAAATACTCGGCGCAGACCTGCCGCAGATTGAGAACCACGATCGCCGCCCCTGCGCCGCTCCTGAGCGATACGGCAATGGCGATGCCCTTCAGCTGCTCGCCGTAATGCGGTGAGAATCGGCTCACCTCGGGGATCGCCGAAACGCCGCGAACGATGTCACCCGGGGTCGAGGATACGCTCACGACATCGACCTTGCCGATGCTTCCGGTCGCGATGAAGCTGCGCATCTCGTCCCGGCGCTCATCGACGAAGTCGCTCGAATTGAGCGTGATTTGGGCGCTGCGCGTGGGGCCGCCCGGGTTGAATTGGTCGCAGGGAGCGGCCGACAGCACTGCCGGGCAGCACAGGATGAATAGCCCGGCGCCGTATGCTGCCCCCGCCGAGCGCCACCAGCGCCGCATCGTCTCCCCCTCCCGATCGTCCCGTCGGGTATAGAGCAGTTTATCGGCTTCGAGCGTGCGTAAACTTGCCGCGATCCGGGCGGCCCTTCCCGCGAGACGCTAGGGGTGCACGCAATCGAAAACCGCGAGATCGGCGCCGGCATCGACAAAGCGGGGGACCCGCTCGAACTGTGCACAGTGGCGGCGCGCGAGCGGCAATGCGCTCGCGACATCGCCGGCATAAGTGACTTCAACCGAATTTGCATCTCCGGTGCGTATGGTGGGATGCGGCGCGGTGCAGCCGGACAGCGCGGCGCCTACGGCGCCGAGCGCAAGCGCCAGGACAACGGCGGCGGTCGATCTGGTCATCTGCCCGGCCAATTCGTGCTGGTCCGCACAGTGCCGATTTTCGTGGCGCCTGTCGATTGCCGGGCGACAGGGACACGCGCGCCTTCCGGCGCTACCCCGCGCTTCAGCGTTATCAGATGAGCTGGAAACACCAGTCGGCCGGCCGTTTTCATGTATCTATAGCAATTTATTATCTTGACAAACATGGATAGGTATGATAGATCAACCACTGAATTATTACCAGGGCGTTAGCTCGGTAAGCGCAGATTACTGCTGTTTTCGCAATGTCAGGAACCACCGATGACTGAAGCGCCGGTGCAATCACCCTCGGAACTGCGGGTGCGCGGTCGGCTCTCTCAGAAGGGCCGGTCGGGCAACCCCGCCGGGCGCGGCGCGGATCGAAAAACCGCAAGACCCTGGTCGCGCGCGAACTGCTCGACAGGGAAGCCGAGGAACTGACGCGCAAGGCCGGCCTCGGCGGCTGAAAATTTCTTGCAGAAAACAGCGAAAACAGCGGGTCCGCGACGGCCTGGAGCACGATCCGCTGAGGTTCGATTCAATATCGGATATCGCTCTAACGCCCCGCGCTATCGGCCGGTGGGGGCGCGGGAAGGCTCGACAGCGTCACGTTCTGATCGACGGCGAAGCTGATCGCGGCGACCGCCGCAAAGAGGATCGCGATCACCGAGGCCCATGCGACCCCGCTGGGATCGCGCTGCGTATCCGGCGGTAAGTCATAAAGGGATGCACCCGGGCTCATCCCGATCTCCTCGGATGCTGTTGCTATTGGGGAATACGCCGTGGGCGCCGCATGCATCCCTATCGACCGGTCGCGGAATGGCGGACATTCGGAGCGTGATGCCGGGGGGATGGTCAAACCCAGGCGCCTGTCGCGAAGGGCTTTCCCGCCTCTTTCGCCTTTGGGCGCTCTTCTCTAAGATCCGGCGCGCAAGAGGGGTTAGGGTCGTGAGCCTGCGCACTCCGTATCTGCTGTTTCTCGGCGACGCGCCGGACCAGCTCGCTGCCAAGACCGCGGCCGGCATCGCCTTCTGGCGCCCGGAAATCTCGCGCGGCCAATTCCGGATGCCCGGCTGCAAGGCCGATCTCGGTCTCCCCGACATGACGATCGAGGCGGCTGCCGCCGCCGGGGTCGGCACCGTCATTCTCGGTGTCGCCAATCGTGGCGGCCTGCTCGGCGAGGGCTGGGACGCGCCGCTCGTCCGTGCACTCGAACTCGGCATCGACATCGCGAGCGGCTTGCATCGCCGGCTCTCCGAAGTGCCGGTGCTGCGCGAGACGGCGGCGCGGCTCGGCCGGCTTCTCGTCGATGTGCGTCATCCGACGCGCGATTTCGCGGTCGGCAACGGGTTGAAGCGCCCG
>JBGPTQ010000126.1:0-5929 GCA_041490725.1 Allostellaceae bacterium
GATCGATGCGGCGACCCTGGCCGCGTGGCAGGGCGAGGCCGAGCATCGCACGACCTATCTGCTCGACGTGCGCACGCCCGACGAGTTCGCCGCCGGCCATTTACCGGGCTCGGTTTCGGCGCCGGGCGGCCAGCTGGTGCAGGCGATCGACCGCTGGGTAGCGACACGCGGCGCGCGGCTCGTGCTGATCGACGATGTCGGCGCCCGCGCGGTCATGACGGCGCAATGGCTGGTGCAGATGGGCTGGGACGCATTCGTGCTCGATCGCCCGTTCGACGGGCAAAAGCTGCAGACCGGCGGCTCCGGCGCGCTGTCGCCGGCCCTGCCCGATGTGATGGCAATCACCGTCGCTGAGGCAGCGCATTGGCTGCATGATGGGGCCGCCGCCATCGTCATTGGGGCGAGCGCCGACTACCGCGAGGCCCATCCCGAGGATGCGGTATGGGCGATCCGGCCGCGTCTCGATCGCTTGCCAGCAAGCGTGTTGCGCGCCAGTCGCATCGCCGTCTTTGCCGACGATGCCGCGGTCGGCGCGCTGGCCGCATCCGATCTCGCGCAAATCGCTGCCGGGCCGGTCGCATTGGTGCAGGGCGGAACCTCGGCGTGGCGCGCGGCTGGACGCCCGTTCGTCGCCTCGCCCGACGAGCCGCCCGATGCCGAACGCATCGATTACGTGTTCTGGAACCATGATCGCCACGGTGGCAATCAGGCGGCGATGCGCGCCTATCTGCGCTGGGAGACCGAGCTGCCGGGCGAGATTGCCCGCGACGGCCTCGCCGGCTTCCGGCTCACGCCGCCATGAACGGCGCGGCGGCGATCAGCTGAGGAACTGCTCCTTCAATACGCGTTCCTCGAGGTTCGCCTCGCGATCGAACAGCACGGTCATCGCGATGTCGCGGTTCTCGTGGATCTCGACCGAGACGACATCGCGCACTTCGGTGTAGTCGGCGACGGCGCTGACCGGCCGCTTGTCGGTTTCGAGCGCCTCGATGCGCACCCGCGCGCCATGCGGCAGTATCGCGCCGCGCCAGCGCCGCGGACGGAACGCGCTGATCGGGGTCAGTGCCAGAATGCCGGCGCCGAGCGGGATGATCGGGCCGTGCGCCGACAAATTGTAGGCAGTGCTGCCGACCGGGGTCGACAACAGGATGCCGTCGGCCATCAGCTCTTCCAGCCGCACGACCCCGTCGACGCTGACCCTGAGCTTCGCGGCCTGGCGGCTCTCGCGCAACAGCGACACCTCGTTGAAGGCGATCGCGCGGCGGCACGTACCGTCCTCTTGCGATGCGGTCATTTCGAGCGGATGCAGCTCCACGGGCTGCGCCACCGCGAGGCGCTCATTGAGCCCGTCGAGGCGGTACGAGTTCATCAGGAACCCGACGCTGCCGCGATGCATGCCGAAAATCGGCAGCCCGCTGGCGACGAAGCGGTGCACGGTTTCGAGCATGAAACCGTCGCCGCCGAGCGAAACAATGATGTCGGCATCCTGGGGCTCGACCGTGCCATAGCGGCGGCGCAGTTCCTCGAGCGCCTGTTGCGCCGCCTCGGCCTCGGAGGCGACAAAGGCAACCCGCTTGGTGCCCACGGACGTCCTCTGGGATGTCCCCTGGGTCGGCGCGGCGGTCACCCGCCGGTCACGCTCATATGGCGGGCGATTGCGGGCCGGTTGTGGCGGCGATCGATGATGAAATCGTGGCCTTTCGGCTTGCGGCTGATCGCCTCGCGGATCGCCGCGTCGAGCGGCTCGTCGCTTTCCGATTGCCGCAGGGGCGTGCGCAGATCGGCCGCATCCTCTTGCCCCAGGCACATATAGAGCGTGCCGGTGCAGGTCAGGCGGACCCGATTGCAGCTTTCGCAGAAATTATGGGTCAAGGGCGTGATGAAGCCGAGCCGCCTTCCGGTCTCGCGCACCGTCGCGTAACGCGCGGGGCCGCCGGTGCGGTAGTCGCTTTCGTCGAGCGTCCAGCGCCGCTGCAGGCGGGCGCGCACCAAGGATAGCGGCAGGTATTGGTCGAGCCGGTTCTCGCCGCCGATATCGCCCATCGGCATGACTTCGATGATGACGAGGTCGAAGCCTTCCGCCCCGGCCCAGGCGACGAGATCGTCGAGCTCGTCCTCGTTGACCCCGCGCAATGCCACCGTGTTGATCTTGACCGCGAGCCCGGCGCGCTTGGCGGCAGCAAGCCCGTCGAGCACCTGGTCGAGCCGGCCGCGCCGGGTGATCTCGGTGAATTTGTCGGAATCGAGCGTGTCGACCGAGACATTGACCCGGCGCACGCCGCAATCGCGCAACTCTTCGGCATAACGGGCGAGCTGGCTGCCGTTGGTCGTCAGGGTCAGCTCGTCGAGCGTGCCGGCCCTGATGTGGCGCCCCAGCGCCCGGAACAGGGTCATGATGTCGCGGCGCACCAGCGGTTCGCCGCCGGTCAGGCGCAATTTCCTGACCCCGAGACGGATGAAGGCGCTGCACACCCGATCGAGCTCTTCGAGCGTCAGAAGCTCGGATTTCGGCAGGAAATTCATCTCTTCCGCCATGCAATAGACACAGCGGAAGTCGCAGCGGTCGGTGACCGATACGCGCAGATAGGAGATGGTGCGTCCGAACGGGTCGATCATGCCAAGGCTCAACTCGCGCCGCCTGCTGGGCGCCGTGCCGAATATATAAGACCGCACCGGCCCGCTGTCGCCCCCGATGTGATCATGGCTATTCGGCGCCGCGCGGCTCCTCCGTGGGAAACCAGTCACCGAGGACCTGGTCTGGGGTGTAGGAACTGCGCCGCAGCGATGCGAAATGCGTCTCATCGATCTCCTGATGCTCCTCGAGATCGATGATGGCGAGCTCAATGCCGTCCCTGATGGCTTCTCTGGCCAAGCGTTTCACGTCACGCCGGAGACTGGGGTTGTCCGTGAGAAGACGCTCTACATGCATCCGGCCGAGGCGGACCGAGCGGCGCCAGCCAGCGCGCGGGTCGATCGCCGGCGAGTGCTCCAGTTTGACCAAATGCTGGATCACTCGCGTGATATGGGCACGTAGAGCACGCGAGTGGGATCTCCCCAAATCTTCGATCTCCTCCGCGAGGTTCTGCCAATCGAGCTGCTGATTCGATCCGGTGCGCGCGGCCGCGCGCAACGCGTCGGCCTGCTGCTTCGACCACGCGACGAAATCCGCGTCGTAGAGGGTTTTGAGGTCGGTCATCGCGCCTAACCCTGCGGCCGCTCGGGATCCGGCGGGAACCAGTCGCCGAGGACCTGGTCCGGGGTGTAGGTCGCGGCACGGATGCGGGCGAGGGTGGCAGGGTCGAGATCACCGTATTTTTCAAGTTCGGTGATAGCCTTACGCGATCCGCGCTTCATCTCCGCCGCGATCGCGGCGGAGATGTCTGTCTGGAGGCTTGGGCTATCCTCGATCACGGCCTCGATTTCATTCCTGGCGTCACGAATTGATTCGATCCAGCCCATCCGTGGGTCTGCCGCGCGCGAATATTCGAGCTTCAGCAGGTGCTCGATAACCCGGCGGACCTGGCTTTTCAGTTCGCGCAGTTGCGAGATGCCCAAGCTCTCGATCTCCTCCGCCAGGTTCTCCCAGTCGAGTTTCTGGTTCGAGCCGCCGCGTGCCGCAGAGCGCAGCGCCTCAGCCTGCTCTTTCGACCAGGCGACGAAATCCTCCTTGTAGACCGTCTTCGCTTCCGACATTGCCGGTTCCGCCGCTGCCTCTCGTCTCACCAAACATGGCACCTCCCGCCTTGCAGGAAAAGCCGGGGGTGCCCATCATCGCTGTATGAAGGAATTCGCGGTACGGCCCGATCCCGATGACCCGCGCCTCACCTGCCGGGTCGCGGGGATCGACCAGGAAGGCAGGCCGATCGAGACCGCGGTCGTTACCGAGCGGCCGCTGACGCTGTTTCTGAACGGGCGTGAGATCGTCACGATGATGACGATCGGCGATCACCCCGACTACCTCGCGGTCGGCTATCTGCTCAACCAGAACATGCTCCTGCCCGAGGACCATATCATCGCCGTCGATTACGACGAGGAGATCGAGACCGTCGTCGTGCGCACCGACCGCGAGACCGATTTCGAGGACAAGCTCAAAAAGAAGACGCTGACCTCGGGCTGCGCGCAGGGGACGGTGTTCGGCGACCTGATGGAAAGATTCGAGGAGGTGCGGCTCGATCCGCACGCGGTGCTGCGCACCTCGTGGCTTTATGCCTTGACCCGCAAGATCAACACCGCGCCGAGCCTCTATCTCGCCGCCGGCGCCATCCATGGCAGCGTATTGTGCGAGGAGGACCGGCCGCTCCTCTACATGGAGGATGTCGGCCGCCACAATGCGGTCGACAAGATCGCCGGCTATATGCACCTCAACGGGATCTCGCCCGAGGGCAAGATCTTCTACACCACCGGGCGGCTGACCTCGGAGATGGTGATCAAGACGGTGCAGATGGCGATCCCGATCCTGATCTCGCGCTCCGGCTTCACCGCCTGGGGGGTCGAGCTGGCGCGCCAGGCCGGGCTGACCCTGATCGGACGGGCCAAAGGGCGGCGCTTCGTCGCGCTCGCCGGGGCCGAGCGGATCGTCTTCGACGGCGATCCGCGGAGTGTCGGCGACGAACCGGCTCGGCTCGCCCGCAAGGCCAGCCTGGCGGAAGATGCCGCCCAGGGCGAGATGCCGTGAAGATCGTCGGGCTGCTGCTCGCCGGCGGGCAGTCGCGCCGCATGGGCGGCGGCGACAAGGCGCTCAGGCTGCTCGGCGGGCAGCCGCTGCTCGATCACGTCATCGCCCGCGTCCGGCCACAGGTTGCCGCGCTGGTGCTCAGCGCCAACGGCGACCCCTTGCGTTTCGCCCGGTATGGGCTGCCGGTCGTTCCCGACAGCATTGCCGATTTCGCCGGCCCGCTCGCCGGAATTCTCGCCGGGCTCGATTGGACCGCCGCCAACCGGCCCGATTGCGCGTTGGTCGTCAGCGTCGCCACGGACGCGCCGTTTCTGCCGGCGGACCTCGTGGCGCGACTGGTCGAGGGCATGACGACGGAAGGGGCCGAGTTCGCCTGCGCCGCGTCTCGGGGCCAGCCGCACCCGGTCATCGGATTGTGGCCGGTGCGGTTGCGCGAGGCATTGCGGGAGGCTTTGGTCGCCGACGGGATCCGCAAGGTCGACCACTGGACCCAGCGCTATCGGCTGGCGACAGTGATGTTTCCCGACGAGATCTCCGGGGTCGATCCGTTCTTCAACGCCAATCGGCCGGAAGACCTCGACCGCGCGGCGGCGCTGCTGGAAGAGACGGCGCGCTGAATTGGGTCCATTGCCGGCGTTTTCGCATCATGCCAGCATGCCGCCATGACGCGACCGGTTGATCTGCGCGTTGTCGAGCTGCTCGCCGCGCGGCTGTGCCATGATCTGATTGGCCCCGTCTCGGCGATCAGCAATGGCGTCGAGCTACTGGCCGAGGAGGAGCCCGACTTTGTCCGCGCTGCCGTCGCGTTGGTCGGGGACAGCGCGCGCCGGGCCGCCCGGAATCTGCAATTCTATCGGTTCGCCTTTGCCTTCAGCGGCGGCGAGCTGGCCGGCCCGGCGCCCTATCTGCTGGCGGCTGAATTCTTCGCGCAGACCGCGATCGAATGCGATTATCGCGCCGAGGCGCGGGCATTATCGCTCGATCGGCAGCAGCTGGCCTGCGCGATGCTGGCCCTCGCCGGCGAGGGCCTGCCCCGCGGCGGGCGGGTCGTTCTGAGCACCGGCGCGGTCGGGCCGGAGGTCGAAGCAACCGGCGCCGGCCCCGGCCCATCGCCGCAGATCCGCGCCGCGCTGGCCCTGGCCGTCTCAAGCGGCGAACTGACGTCGCGCACGGTTGGCGGATATTTCGCCGGATTGCTCGCCGAAGCGCAGGGCTGGCGCGTCATCGTTGCCGATCACCCTGGCGGGTTTCGGC
>JBGPTQ010000127.1:0-5922 GCA_041490725.1 Allostellaceae bacterium
GCGGCATGGCGATCTGCGATGCGGTGGTGTTCCCTTATCTCGAAGTCGGGCAATCGTCATCGGGACCGATCAGCCAAGCCCTGGAACTCGGCTGCCGGATCATCGCCTCGCGCACCCATACGTTTCTGGAATTTGCCGAATACCACGAGAACGCGGTCGAGTTCTTCGACATCGGCAACCATCTCGAATTGGCCGAGCGCCTGCTCGCCCGCCGGGAATTCAGCCCGCGCTGCGGGCTGCCCGAGTTCAACATCGCAACCAACAAGGCGACCTATCTGCTCGCCAACGGCAAGATCACCGGCCCGCCGCCCAGTCTCGACCGCGCGCGCAGCCTGCTCAAGGCGCGTCGAGCAGAGCACGTCGGGAGTTGACCGCGCCCTCGCTCACCGTGATTCCGGCCCGGATTCGACGAGAGGGGCGTGATGAGCCGTAACTACTGTTGGCGGAAGCCCGTATTCCCCGAATGATACAGTGGCCTTGGCGAAGCAGCTGTCTGCAGTTGTTTCAGGCCGGCGGCGTTTGATTATTAATTTAACATAAATGCCTCAATAATTCTGTCTTTAAATGTCGCCTAGGTTAATTTTCTTTCACAATTTCGATTGACTAACGGGGAATGAATGATGAATTATTTCCGAGTTTCCCGGGACGCTGATCGGCGCCTTGACAATCGGTAGGTGTTCAGATGTGGGATCTTCTAAAGCAAGCCGACATCGAGCAGGCAAAACAGCAACTCAAACTCCGTCGTGCCGAAACTCTTCGGAGACAGGCCGAAGAGAGTCAAAATTTATGCACCGATCAAGCCGAACTGGAAACATTGAACCATCTGGCCGAAATTTTTGCCCGGAAATTTCCGAAGCCCAAAACATTAGCACCAGAGCCGATCGCCGCACCGGTCGCAAATAAAAATATTGGCTATCGGACTTCTCCCGAAGCAAGACAGCAAAATCATCCGGATTATCCTCGGTCAAATTTTGAGCTGTTCGCGCGCGCCGTGTCGCGTGGATAGCGTGTTCGGCAGCTGCCGCGGCCGGTCGCGCACTCCGCTCAAGTAATGCGCGGCGAGCCGCCGAGAACCGGTGGGGGGTTGACCGGCGCCCTCGCTCAGCGCGATGCCGGGGGCGCCCAGGCTTCCGGGGCGCGCGGCTCGAGATCGGTGACGACGTCGATGATGACCGGCTCGTCGGCGGCGAGCGCCTGGTGCAGCGCCGGCGCGATGTCCTGCGGCTGCTCTACGCGAATGCCGCGCACCCCGAAACTCCGCGCCACGGCGGTAAAATCGGTCGGCCCGAAACGGATCAGCTCCTCGCCCCGACCCGGCCGGTTGCCCGAGACCCGGCGCACCCCGGTCAGGTTCTGGCCAAAGCCGGAATTGTTGTTGACGATGACGGTGACCGGGATCTTGCAGCGGCGTGCGGTCTCCAGTTCGGCGAGGTGATAGTAGAACCCGCCATCGCCGGTGAAGCAGACCACCTTGCGCTGCCCCGCCGCGCAGGTGGCGCCGAGCGAGGCTGGAAAGGACCAGCCGAGTGAGCCCGCCGCGCGCTGATAGGTTTGTCCGGCGCCGTTCAAATCGACCAGCGTGCCGGTCCAGATCCCGGAATATCCGGTATCCGCGACGAGGATCCCGTCCGCCGGGAGCGCGCGGGTTACTTCGGCGCACAGCCGCTCGACACTGATCGGCGCGGTGTTCTTTTCGATCAGCGGCATCATGCTCGCCCGCCAATCGGCGACGATCCGCGCCGCCTCGTCGGCAAAGCCCTGGTCGCGCGCCGGACGGCCGACGATTTGGTTGAGACGCGCGAGGCTCGCCTTCGGGTCGCCGACAAGGCCGGTCGTGTTCGGATAGCTGCGCCCGATTTCCAAGGGATCGGCCTCGATCTGCACGATCTTGGTGTCGATCGCCGGCACGCGCCAGTTCAGCGTCACCTGGTCGCCGGTGTCGCAGCCGATGAACAGCACGAGGTCGGCGCCGCAGACGATGCGGTTGGCGGGCGGCGCCGAATAGCTGCCCGCGACCCCGGCCGAGAGGCGGTGCCGGGTCGGGATGATGCCGCGCGCCCCGAGCGTCGTGGCGACCGGGGCGGCGAGAGCCTCCGCCAGGGCGAGCAATTCGGGTCCCGCGCCGGACGCGGCGGCGCCGTCGCCGGCGACGATCACGACCCGCCGCGCCCCGGTCAGAATCGCGGCGGCGCGTTCGATGTCGCGCTCATCGGCGACCGGCCGGTGCACCGGGATCGGGCGCGCCTCGGTCTCGATGACCGGCGGCTCGGCGGTCTGGCCAAGCTCGATCGTATCGCCCTGGTGCCCGTCTAAATCAAGATGGGTCGGCCGCGGCGTGTCGGCCAACGCGGCGCGCCAGGCAAGGCGCAACAGGCGCGGCAGTTCGCTCGTCGAGTCGACGGGCGTCGAGAATTTCGTCACGGCCGAGAACAGCGGGGCGTGGGCGATCTCCTGATAGGAGTTGCGGTGCTGGAACGATTCCGGCTTGTGTCCGGTGAAGGCGATCACCGGACTGCGCCCGAGCCAGGGATCCTGCAAGCCGGAAGCGAGGTTGGCGGCGCCGACCGCCTGTGCCATGCACACCCCCGGCCGGCCGCTGACCCGGGCGTAGCCGTCGGCCATGTAGGCCGCCGCTTTCTCCGAATGGGCGAGGATCGGCTTCACCCCCAGATCGCCCAAGTGCAGAAGCGTGCGGCGCATTACCGACTCGACGAAGAACACGTGGCTCATGCCGGTCCCCGCCAATGCCCGGGCCAGCCATTCCGCGCCGTTCATCGTGCCCTGGTCGCTCATCTCGTTTCCTCCCGGCAACTCGCCACCGGCCCTTGCACAGCGGGAGCCAGTCTAATGACCCGATACGGCCCGGCCTGCCAGGCAAATTCCCTGCCGGCAGGGAAAATTTTTTGCCGCAATGCCGGTAAGCAACTGGGTTCCCTCGATTTCATCGCGGATTGCGTTGCATAGGGAGGGAATTTTTTTGCATTGCGCAGGGAATTTTGCGCACCGCGCAGGGAATTTTTTCGCGGCAGCAGGGATTTAAGGGAATTCATGGACCGCGTCTTAATAGCAATATTGCTATGAATAAATAGGGATGCAAGTCGCCGGCGACAACCCCCAACAGCTGCCCCGCGAAGGCCGGGACCCATTCCTGCCAGGGATACCGGGCTTTCGCCGGTAAGGCGGTAGGGGGAGGGAAGGGGCGGTGCAACACTGCGCCACCAACGCGGCCGATTGCAGCCGCAAGATGGTTGCGCGCACCCCGCTCGCGCGACACCATCAAGGTGGAAATCTCGGGAGCTGCTTCAATGAGCGACGATCCCCGGTGGCAAGAGGTGATCAGCCTTTTCGAGCGGCTCAGGGCGCCCGAGGGTGCCCCGGCCGACAAGTCGTTTGTTGGTGGATTTCAACAACTCATCGCGACGCTGGAGGCAATTGCGGCCGACCGCGCGGTTGCATCAGCAGAACGTGCCACCGCACAGAAGATACTGGCTCAGATGACGAGCGCTATCCGCGCGCACACCCCCGAGCTTGTCCGGAAGGCAGCCGAGATGGCGGGAGATGCGGCCTTATCACCCGAAATCCGAGCCGATATGAGACGCCTGCTCGGTGACATTACCGAGCGGATGCCGGCCGCGTCCGACAAGGTGCAATGATCGGCGGCGACGTGCCGTCGAACGTGCTGTCGCCGATTTCGGTTTATGGGTTCGGGGCGGAAGGGCCACCGATGGCTATTCTATTTCATGGTCGAGATGTCGGTGGTGCAGCACATGACCGTGCGCCGTCCGGCGCTCTCGCACCCGCCTTCGTCGCGCGATGCCCTGGACGAAGGCGGCGGGCGTTATACCCCAGTCATTTTGCGCTGAGTCATCTCGCGGGCACGGGCACCGTTAGCTTCCCAGGCACTCCATTGCATTAAGATTCGCATTCCCGGCGAAAGCCGGGACCCATTCATCAACAACTCGATCGGCGGAACGGTGGGTCCCGGCTTTCGCCGGGAATGCGGTTTGTCTTGCTTGTGCCATCGCACAGAGCATTCTGACTTGGGTATTACGATGGGAATCTTCCGGAAGGGATTGAGCGCGAGAGCAAAATCCGGTCAGGTTGAATCGCACACCAGGCCCGTCATGGCCGGGCTTGACCCGTGGGCCTTCAGCCCACGGACTTGATCCGTGGGCATCTCAAGAAGGCTGCACGAGATCCCCGGGTCAAGCCCGGGGATGACGATTGAGAGGGTGATCGAACCTGAGCGGATTCCGCGCCAGCAGATCGGCGTCGCCGGAAACGATCAAATCCGCATGGCCGTTGACGGCCAACTCCAGAAATTTGTCGTCCTTGGGATCGCGACAGGCGGTGATGCGCTCGGTGATCGCGACCTGTTCAGCGCCGGCCAGCACCTTCTCCAGGCCTTCACGAAAGGAGGGAATCGTTATCGCCGAGATGCGAGGCCGTTGCAGGACGCCCAAGACCTCTTGCTCGGTTGCGGCGGATTTGAGCAGGCCGCCATGGCGATCGATCCAGCGGACGACGAAGAACGGTAAGGAGTTGGCCTTGAGGACGGCGCTGACGAAGACATTGGTATCGACGACAAGCCTCATCCCAGGTGCGGTTGCACTTCGCTGCGCGCCTGGTCGATGAGGCGGTCGATGTCGTCGTCGCTGAGGCCCGCGGCGATCACCAGCCGGCGCGATTCCTGCCTGGCTTTGGTCAGCCAGTCATCTGGCTCGATCATGACGGTGACCATGCGGTCCTTGGGAACGCCAAGGCGCTCGAGCACATCCGTGATCTGTCCGGCTGTGGTTTCAACGACCTCGATCTCTTTTTCCGCCATTGCGCAGCCTCCGCCTGGGCCTGGGAATCTAGGCCCTCGCCGCCGCACCGTCAAATTCTGGCACGCCGGCCGCCCGTTTCTTCGCCTCCCGCGCGGTGATCGCCGCCTCGCGCTCCAGCAGCAGCTGGGCGCGCTCGACGACCGGCACGTCGATCATCTTGCCGTCGACGGTGACCGCGCCGACGCCTTCGGCCAAGGCCTTGTCATAGGCGGCGACGACCCGGCTGGCGTGCTCGACCTCCGCCGCGCCCGGGCGGAACTCCTCGTTCAGAATCGCGATCTGGCTCGGATGGATGACGCTGGCGCCGATAAAGCCGAAGCGGCGCGAGCGGCGGATCGTCTGTCGGAACGCGTCGAGATCGTGGAACTCGGCGATCGAGCCGATGAAGCCCATCGGCATGATGCCGGCGGCGCGCGCCGCGAACACCGCCATCTGCTTCGGCATCGACAGCGCCTCGGCCTCGGGCAATATCCCCGCCGAGGTGGCGAAATCCTCGGCCCCGAGGTTGAGGGCGACGAGGCGCGGATGGGCGCGGGCGATCTCGGCGATGCGAAAAAACGCCGCCGTGGTCTCGACCATCGCAATGAGGCGCGTCGTGCCCGGCACCATGCCGCGCTCGGCCTCGACCTCGTCGACGATCTCGGCGAGGAGCCGGACATGCTCGGGGCTGTCGGTCTTGGGCAGGGCCAGCGCCAGGACGCCCGGCCCGACCGCCGCCTCGATGTCGCGCACCGCCATGCGCAGCGGCCGGTTGATCCGCACGACGACATCGGCGCCGCCGCGTGACACGACCCCCGCCGCCTCGGGCACCAGCGTGCGCGCGCGGTCTTTCTCGGAAAGGGCGACGCTATCCTCGAGGTCGAGGATGATCGCATCGGCGCCGCGCCGGGCCGCGCCCTCGACAAAGCGGCGTTGCGTCACCGGCACGAACAGCATCGAGCGCCATACCGGCAGGTCCTTGGCCGTCATCGGGCGTCTCCATCGGACGAAGCCCCTCACCCCAACCCTCTCCCCGCATGCGGGGCGAGGGGGTACACCGAACACTGTCGCGGCGCGTTCCCTCTCACCGTTTACGAGGAGAGGGACAGGGTGA
>JBGPTQ010000128.1:0-5910 GCA_041490725.1 Allostellaceae bacterium
GAAAGCGGCGCGGCTGCGCGACTTCGCCACGCAGGCCGAAGCACGCGGCTACGAGTCGCTATGGGTCATCGAGCATCTGCTGACCGCGCGCGGGCTCTACGGCACCGCCTGGCTGTCGCCGCTCGAGACCTTGAGCTTTGTTGCCGGCTGCACCAGCCGGATCACGCTTGCCACCGGCATCCTGATCGCGGCCTTGCGCAACCCGGTCTTTGTCGCGAAGGAGGTCGCCAGCCTGCAATTCCTGTCGGGCGGCCGCTTCGAATTGGGCATCGGGGTTGGCTGGGATGCGCACGAATACCAGGTCGCCGGCGTGCCGCTCAAGGAGCGCGGTCGGCGCACCGACGAGATCCTCGGCATTTTTGAGCGCCTGTGGACCGGCGAGCCGGTGACGCACCACGGACGCTATTACCATTTCGACGATGTCGTGATTGATCCTCCATTGCCGAAAAAGCCGCCTCTGTGGGTCGCCGGCGGGTCGAAGATCGTGACCGAGCTGTCGCCCGACCCGGAGAATATGGCGCCGACCGTGCTCGAACGGATCTGCCGGCACGGCGACGGCTGGCTGGCGCGCGCCGCCGGCTCGACCGACAGCGTCATCGCCGACTGGGCGCAGATTCAAGGGCGGCTCGCAGAGCTCGGCCGGAAGCCGGGTAGCGTCATTTTCGGCCACCTCAACTTCGCCCACATCGTGCCGACCGACGACGAGGCGGCGGCGTACAGGGTGCAGCGGCCATTGATCGAGCGGATCATGGGGACGCACCGCTCTTTCGAGCATCTGCAAACCTGCTATCTGCTCGGCACGCCGCGCCATATCCGCGAGCGCATCGCCGAACTGGCCGATGCCGGGCTCGAATACCTCGTGCTGGCGCCGCTCGACTATGATCTCGACCAGCTCGATTTGTGGGAGGAAGAGATCATCCGCCATTTCCGAGGCGTGTAATATAGCCCGACAGCGCAGGGAGGATGCCGAATTGGCGGAGCGGGCCGAAAGGCGGCTGACGACGATCCTCGCCGCCGACATCGCCGAATACAGCCGGCTGATGCGGGCCGACGAGGACGCGACGATGCGCGCGCTCGGCGCCTGCCGGGCCGTCATCGACGCGCTGGTCGCCGAGCATCGCGGCCGCATCGCCAACACCGCGGGCGACGCGGTGCTCGCCGAGTTTCCCAGCGTTGCCGACGGGCTTTCCTGCGCGCTCGCGATCCAGCCGGCGATCGCCGCGGAAAATGACGGGGTGCCCCCCGAACGCAGCATGCACTTCCGCATCGGCCTCCATCTCGGCGACGTGATGACCCGGGACGGCGATCTGTTTGGCGACGCGGTCAACATCGCGGCGCGGCTCGAAGCCTTGGCCGAGCCGGGTGGCATCTGTGCCTCGGCGGCGGTGCGCGAGCATGTCGGGACGCGCATCGCCGCCGCGTTCACCGATATCGGCCCGCAGCAGGTCAAGAACATCGCCGAGCTGGTGCATGTCTTCCGCGTCAGACCGCTTCCGTCCCGGCCGCATGCCGGCGAGACGCAAGCGGTCCAGATGGAAGCCGCAGGCTCGTTGGCCTTGCCCGACAAGCCGTCGATCGCGGTCCTGCCGTTCGCCAATATGAGCAACGACCCGGAGCAGGAATTCTTCGCCGACGGCATCGCCGAGGACGTCATCACCGCGCTGTCGCGCTATCCCTCGCTGTTCGTCATCGCGCGCAATTCGAGCTTTACCTACAAAGGCAAAGCGGTCGATGTGAAAGAGGTCGGGCGCGAGCTCGGCGTGCGTTATGTGCTCGAAGGCAGCCTGCGCAAATCCGGCAACCGCATCCGCGTCACCGCGCAATTGGTCGAGGCCGAGACCGGCAACCACCTCTGGGCCGAGCGCTATGACCGCGACCTCGCGGACATATTCGCCGTGCAGGACGAAATCACCGAGGCGGTGACGATCGCCATCGCCCCGGCGATCGCCGATGCCGAATTAAAGCGGGCCATGCGCAAGCCGCCCGAGAACCTCGACGCTTGGGCCGCCTATCAGCGCGGGCTGTGGCATTTGGATAAGGCCACGGCGGACGACAATGCGCTGGCCGAGAGTTTCTTTCAGCAGGCCGCGGATCTCGATCCGAACTTTGCCGATGCATACTCTGGCTTGGCTTGGGCGCAAATGCGCGCGGCTACCGCATTCCAGACGCGGAGCCTGGCCGATATCGCTGACTCGGCGGCGCCATTGGCCCGGCTCGCGGTTGCGCTCGACGGCACAAACGCGGCCGCTCGCTCATGCCTGAGCGCCGCGTTGCTGTTTTGCGGCGACCACGACGGCGCGCTGGTGGAGGTCGAGCGCGCATTGGCGCTGAGTCCAAATCTGGCTTTTGGATATTGGGCGAGATGTGCCGTGTTGATCTTCTCGGAGCGGCCGCAGCAGGGTCTCGACGATCTGAGGACGAGCTTCAGGCTCGACCCGCGCGGCGCGGATTTGCCATACCGTCTGCTCTACATGGCGATCGGCTGCTATTTTTCTCGCGCCTACGAGGACGCTGTCAAGGCGGCAAAACAGGCGATCCGAACGTTCCCCGAATTCCCGATGCCATACCGCTGGCTCGCCACCGCGCTCGGCCAAACCGGCCCCGTCGGGGAAGCAACGGAAGCCCTCGCGAATGCTGTAGCGGTCGCACCGGCCTCGTTCGACATGTATATCCGCAATCGTCCGCCCTGGATCCGGCCGGAAGACCACGCTCATATGCTCGAAGGGCTGCGCAAGGCCGGCTGGGAGGGGTGATGGGAAGCCGGCACTCTTGCCGGCTCCGGACCGCAAGCCTATCGTTGAACACATGGATTACCGAGATCGAATTGCCATCGATCCCGCGATCCGGTTCGGGAAGCCGAGCGCTCGGGGAACCCGCATCACGGTCGGCGATGTCTTGTCGTATCTCGCTTCCGGAGTGCGTGGGGAAGAAATCTTCGCCGATTTTCCGCAACTGACGAGCGACGACATCCGCGCCTGTCTGGCCTATGCCGCCGAGCGCGAGCGCCGGGTTGTGAGTGTCCCAGCTGGTTTGCGCGCCAATGCGTAGGATGGGTTGAGCGGAGCGAAACCCATCGCATTGTGACCAAGGAGGCCGATGACGAGCCATCGCCGCAATTTCACGACCGGCGGCAGCTACTTTCTGACGGCGAAAAGGCCAACGATCAAGCAGGCGGTTTTCGGCAAACAATGATGGGTTTCGCTTTCGCTCAACCCATCCTACGAAGCAGTGCAACCGAACGCTGACCCCGCTACTTGGACGCAGGGGAGGGGCCGATGCTCTACAGCACCGATCGCATTCTGGTGACCCATGCGGGGTCGCTGCCGCGGCCGGCGGATCTGCGCGCGATGGTCGTCGCCAAATCGGCCGGCGAGGCTTATGACGCGGCCGTGCTCGACCGGCGGCTCGCCGAGGCGGTGGCGGAGACCGTGCGCCGCCAGCGCGATTGCGGCATCGATGTCGTCAATGACGGCGAATTGTCGAAATACAATTTCACCGACTATGTCCGCGGGCGAGTCGCCGGCTACGAGACGCGGCCCAATTCGGGCCGGCGTCGGCTCAGCATGACGGCGCGCGACGAGGTGAAATTCGCCGCGTATTTCGCCGCCATCCCGCGCGCCCGGGCATTGGGGCCGCCGACCATGCCGGTGTGTGTCGCGAAGCTGCGCTATATCGGCCAGGCCGAACTCAGGAAGGACCTCGACAATTTCACCGCGGCGCTCGCCGGGGTCGCGGTCGCCGGCGCGTTTCTGCCGGCCAACACGCCGGGGACGATCGAGCACTGGATCGCCAACGAGTATTACAAATCGGACGAGGAGTTCGTCTTCGCTATCGCCGATGCGATGCGCGAGGAATACCAGGCCATCGTCGATGCCGGGTTCCTGTTGCAGATCGACGACCCGGACCTGCCGGACGGCTGGGCCTGCCTGCCCGGTATCAGCATCGCCGATTACCGCAAATATGCGACGCTGCGGGTCGATGCGCTGAACCATGCGCTGCGCGGCATTCCAAAGGAGAAGGTGCGGCTGCATGTCTGCTGGGGCAGCTTTCATGGGCCGACCACGACGACATCCCCTTGAAGGACATCATAGATCTGATCTTCCGGGTCAATGCCGGGAGCTATTCAATCGAAGCCTCGAACCCGTGCCACGAGCACGAATGGCGGGTCTTCGAGGAGGTGAAATTGCCGTCGGGCGCGACGCTCATCCCCGGCGTCGTCGGCCATTGCACCGATTTCATCGAGCACCCCGATCTCGTCGCCGAGCGGCTGGTGCGCTACGCCCGCCTCGTCGGGCGCGAGAATGTGCTGGCCGGCACCGATTGCGGGCTCGGCACCAGCGTCGGGCACGAGTCGATCTGCTGGGCCAAATTCGAGGCGATGGCCGAGGGCGCGCGGCGGGCCACGAAGATACTGTGGGGGCGGGGGTGACACACCTTGAGCCTGACGGCTCACCGCACCTCGATCAAGACCTCGCCCGCGGCGACCATTCGCTCGATTTCCGATAGCAAAGGCACCAACCAACGTTGCAATGCCGGGTTTGAGGAATTTCCGACGCGCAGCCAAACGACTGTCGGCCCGGTTTGCGCACGCAACCGGCGCAGAGCGAAATCTTCGTCCTTGGTGAAGATGACGGCGCCTTCGCGGACCGCGTGATCCCACACGGCTGAATCCGTCGCATCGCGCAATCCGACTGCGGCGACGTGATCCGCCTGGTGACCAGCGTCGATGAGCAATGACGCCAGTGTCGGCGGCAATTGTGCGTCGATCAGAATCTTCACTTACCGGCCGCGACCAAGACCGGATGATCCGATTCCTCAGCCGCATAGGCCAGGCAGGCGCGTATGTCCGCAGCCTCCAGGTACGGATAATCCGCGAGAATCTCCACGTCGCTGACGCCGGCGGCCAACAGATCGAGGACATCCTTGACGCGGATGCGCATGCCGCGAATGCACGGGCGTCCGCCGCATTGCTCGGGATTGAAGGTGATCCGCTCCATGGAATGAAACTATGCATCCGGTGGGGCGCAGTAAAGCTCGCAGGATGGGTTGAGCGGAGCGAAACCCATCGCAATGTGGCACTATCGCGCCGATGATGAGCGATCGCCGCTGCTTTTTCCTTCAGAGATCAGCGGAGCGGTTTCGGCGAGCGATGATGGGTTTCGCTCCGCTCAACCCATCCTACCCAATGCTGGCGACAAGGCGGCGGCGATGAAGATCAAATCTGTGAAGGCGTTCTGGGTTCATATCCCGATCCCGCATGACAAGCAGCATACCAGCGATTTCGGCCGCACGCTGTCGTTCGACGGGACGCTGGTGCGCATCGACACCGCGTGCGGCTTGACCGGCTGGGGCGAAGCCAAGGCGCAGGTCGGCGGGATGGCGCAGAACCAGGCGCTGACGTGCATGATCAACGAGGAGTTCGCGCCGCTCCTCGTGGGCGAGGACCCGCGCGACATCACCCGCCTCTGGGAGACCCTCTATAGCGGCAGCCGGGCGCATTACGCGCTGCGCGAGGGCCGCGTCCTGCCGGTCCTCGGGCGCCGCGGCATCACGATTTCGGCGATCAGCGGCGTCGATTGCGCGCTGTGGGACATTCTGGGGAAATCGCTCGGCGTGCCGGTATGGCGGCTGTTGGGCGGGCGGCGCGCCGCGCAAATGCCGGCCTATGCCTCGGGCGGCTGGGCCGGGGCCGACAAGATCGGCGAGCAGCTGTTGGGCTATATCGCGGCCGGCGGGTTCGGCGCGGTCAAGATGCGGGTCGGCATCATCGACGGCGACCCGCGCCATTCGGCCACCCGCGTGCACGCGGCGCGCGAGGCATTGGGGCCGGAGGTCGGGCTGATGTGCGACGCGCACGGCACGATGTCGGTGGCCGAGGCAAAGCGCTTCTGCCGGCTCGTCGAAGAGTGC
>JBGPTQ010000129.1:0-5904 GCA_041490725.1 Allostellaceae bacterium
GATCGTCGCGGTCGGGCCCTCGCTCGCGGCCAATGAGGCGCAGCGCACGATCAGCGCGCGCGGCCTCCTGGTGACGCCCGGGCTGATCGACATCCACGCGCATGTCTTCGTCAATGCGCACGACATGGGCGGCCACACCGACCATTTCTGCAGCTCGACCGGGGTCACCACGCTGTGCGATGCCGGCAGCACCGGGTCGGCGACCTTCGCCGGGCTGCGCCACGTGATCGACCACGAGGTGCGCACCCGCATCCGCGCCTTCGTCAATCTGTCGGCGATCGGCATCGTCGGCACCTCGCGCGGCGGCGAATTATCGCATTTCCCCTATGCCGACCCCGAGGGCTGCGCCCGCACGATCGAGGAGAACCCCGACCTGGCGATCGGGGTCAAGCTGCGCTATGGGCCGGGCCTAGTGTGGGAATACACCACCGAGCCGGTCAAACTGGCGCGCAAGACGGCGGCGATGGCCGGCGTGCCGCTGATGATCCACATCACCGATTCGCCGATCCCCTTGCCCGAGATCCTCGCCGAGATGATCCCGGGCGACATCATCACCCACTGCTATCACGGCCGCGCCCACGGGATCATGGGCCAGGAGAAGCAGCTGGTGCTGAAGGAGGTCGTCGAGGCGCAGCGCTACGGCATCATCTTCGACTGCGCGCATGGCCGGAACCATTTCAGCTTTACGATGATCGAGAAGGCGCTCGACCAGGGGTTTCTGCCGGACACGATCTCGACCGATCTGACCTTCACCAGCGCGACAAAGGGGCCGGTCTGGGATCTGACGACGACGATGTCGAAATTGCTGCATTTCGGCATGAAGCTCGACGACATCGTGCGGCGGGCCACCGCGGCGCCGGCAAAGATCCTCGGCTATGACGGCACGGTCGGCACATTGCGCCCCGGAGCGAATGCCGATATCGCCCTCATTGAGCGGCGCAACGGCAATGTCGATCTCACGGACAGCGACGGCAACACGGTCACCGCCAAGGAACGGCTGATCACCCGGATGACCGTGAAGGACGGCCGCGTCTGGTATGAGCGTCAGGGCGAGTGACAACTGTCATTGCGAGGAGCGCAGCGACGAAGCAATCTCGATCAGACCGGGCACAATTCGACGAGATTGCTTCGCTTCGCTCGCAATGACAGCTCCATTTTGAGGACGTTACAATGAGCACGGGCGACCGCTCGCCGGTCCTGGACCACATCCGCGCGGCCGGGGTACTGCGGGTCGGCACGACCGGAGACTACACGCCGTTCAGCCTCATCCAGCCCGACGGCTCGTATCAGGGCGCCGATATCGACATGGCGCACGACCTTGCCGCGACGATCGGCGTGCGCCTCCAATTCGTGCCGAGCGTGTGGGTCGATTTGCTCGACGATTTTCTTAGCCACCGTTTCGACATCGCGATGGGCGGGGTCACGGTAACTGCGGCGCGCGGCGCGCAAGCGTTTTTCTCGGTTCCGACCTTTGTCGACGGCAAGCGGCCGCTGGCGCGCCGCGAGGACCGCGATCGCTTCACCTCGATCGCCGCGATCGACCAGCCGGGGGTGCGGGTCATCGCCAATCCGGGCTCCGCCAACGAGGCCTTCGCCCGCGCCAATTTCGTGCGCGCCGATGTGACGATCCACCACGACAATGCCAGCGTCTTTGAGGAGATCGTCGCCGGCCGCGCCGACGTCATGGTGACCGACGGGCTCGAAGCCGACCACCAGGCCCAGCTCCACCCGGAGCTGTGCGCGGTCCCGGTGGCTCAGCCGTTCACCCGGCTCGAAAAGGCCTACATGTTCGCCCGCGACCCGGCGCTCAAGGCCTTCGTCGATCGCTGGCTCGAAGCCGCCTTTGCCAGCGGCGCCTGGCAGCGCGCGTTAGATCGGGCGATGTCGGGTCATCTCGACCCGTAAAAGGGCGAGATGAACTCCGCCGCGACCCGCGTGTGGCCGGCCGCGCTCGCCGCAATCTCCGGCAGCGCGATGGTCGGCGTGATGCCGCTGGTGGCGCGGCAGCTTTATGCCGAGGGTCTGAGCGCCCCCTCGATGTTGTTCTGGCGTTACAGCCTGGCGCTCGTCGCGCTCGCGCTTGCGGCGGGCGCCGTGCATCTCGATCTGCGGCAGGCCTGGCGCGGCGGAGCCTGGCAGATCGCGCTCATTGGAGCGACGCTCGGCGCGGCGCAGACCCTGTGCTTCTGGGAAAGCCTCAAGACCCTGGAGACCAGCATCGCGGTGCTGCTGTTCTATACCTACCCGGCGGTGACGCTCGCTCTCGACCGGCTGGTTTTCAGGGAGCCGATTCGCTCGCTCGCGGTCTTGTGCATCGCCATGATCCTCGTCGGCGCCGGGCTGATCACCGGGCCGGGGCTGCGCGGCGGCACGATCGATTTGCGCGGCCTCTTCTGGGCCTTGCCCTCGCCCTTGGTCTACGCGCTCTATCTGGCGATCAATGCGCGGCTGTTGCGGCGCTACCCGCCGCTTGTCGGCGCCTTTGGCCTGTTTGCCGGGATGGCGCTGACCTTCGGGCTCGTGGCGGCGTTTGCCGGCCTCGATATCCCGGCGAGTTCGACCGGCTGGCTGCTGCTCTTGTTTATCGCGCTCGGGCCGGGCGCGCTGACGATGACCTTGTTCTCGTACAGCGTGCCGCGCCTCGGAGCGAGCAGCTTTGCGATCCTCGCCAATGTCGAGCTCGTCACCGTGGTGCTGATCGGGATCCTCGTGCTCGGCGAAGCCGTCACCGCCGGCCGGGCGATCGGCGGGGCGCTGATCGTCGCCGGGATTCTCACCCACGCCCTGTCGCGGCCGTTGCTCCCGAGCGCGCCAATCCAGACTCCCTCTCCGCCCCCGGGAGTGGAGAGGGTTGGGGGAATGGCCCTTGCCATCGCGCACGCGCGAGAGCGAAAAAGAGATCGGGGTTAAGTAATTGAAATAGCTTGATTTATGATCCCGAAAACAGCGGAATAACAGCGCCGGAAACAGCGGGCAACAGCGGCGGAAACAGCGGGGCCGGGGGCGGATCGGCAATGATGTCCGGCATCGGCAGGGTCCGGCGGCGAGGCGAGGACCCTGGACATAGGTTCATGGTATGTTCTTTTCAAGGGCGGCCGGTTCGCGCGACCCAAAAAGGGGCGGAAAGGGCGATTACCGAGCGCTACGCCGCCTTCAGGAGGCCGCGCAGCACGTATTGCAGAATGCCGCCGTGGCGGAAGTATTCGACCTCGTCGAGCGTGTCGATGCGGCAGATCAGTTGTTCGTCGCGCGTGCCGCCATCGGTATCGTGGATGCGCAGGGTCAGCATCATGCGCGGTTTCAACCCGGCTTCGACGCCGACGACGTCGAGCGTCTCCGCGCCGGTCAGCTTCAACGTCTGGCGGCTGACGCCGTCGCGGAACTGCAGCGGCAAGACGCCCATGCCAACGAGGTTCGAGCGGTGGATGCGCTCGAAGCTCTCGACAATCACCGCCTTGACCCCGAGCAGCAAGGTTCCTTTGGCCGCCCAGTCGCGCGACGACCCCGTGCCGTATTCCTTGCCGCCGAAGATCACCAGCGGCACGCCGCGCTTTTTGTATTCCATCGCGGCGTCGTAGATCGCCATCACCGTGCCGTCCGGCATCAGCTTGGTCATGCCGCCCTCGACCCCCGGCACCATCTCGTTCCTGATGCGGATATTGGCGAAAGTGCCGCGCGCCATGACGTTGTGGTTGCCGCGCCGCGCACCGTAGGTATTGAACTCGCTCGGGCGCACCTGGAAGCTGATCAGGTATTCGCCGGCCGGGCTTTCGACCTTGATGCTGCCGGCCGGCGAAATATGGTCGGTGGTGATGCTGTCGCCGAAGATCGCGAGCTCGCGCGCGCCGGTCACGTCGCGTACCGGCCCCGGCTCTTTCGGCATGTTCTCGAAATAGGGCGGGTGGGCGAGATAGGTCGACGCGTCCTGCCAGTCATAGGTCAGACCGCCAATGCTTGGCACTGCGCGCCATTCGGGCGGGCCCTCGAACACATTGCCGTAGCGCCGCGCGAAACTGTCGCGCTGGACGGCATGCTCGACGGTGTCGGCAACCTCGCGATTGGTCGGCCAGATGTCTCTGAGGTAGACCGGCTTATTATCGCTGCCGTCGCCGAGCGGCTCGGTCACGAGATTGTGGCGGATCGAGCCGGCCAGGGCATAGGCGACCACCAGGGGCGGCGAGGCGAGGTAGTTGGCGCGCACCTGGGCATGGATGCGCCCCTCGAAATTGCGGTTGCCCGAGAGCACCGCCGCGACCGCGAGGTCGCCTTCCTCGATCGCGTCGGCGATCGGCTCGGGCAGCGGCCCCGAATTGCCGATGCAGGTGGTGCAGCCATAGCCGACGAGGTTGAAGCCGAGCTTGTCGAGCTCGACCTGCAAGCCGGAGGCCGCATAATAGTCGCTGACCACCTGGCTGCCCGGCGCGAGGCTGGTTTTGACCCAGGGTTTGACCTTGAGCCCGCGCTCGTTCGCCTTCTTGGCGACAAGCCCCGCCGCCAGCATGACGCTCGGGTTCGAGGTGTTGGTGCAGCTGGTGATTGCGGCAATCACCACGTCGCCATCCCCAATCTCGTAGTTGGCGCCCGCGACCTTGGCCGAGCGCGGCTTGTCGACCCCAGCGAGCCGCGGCAGCTCGGCATCGAACGCCGCCGCCGCTTGGCCCAGCGCAACGCGGTCCTGCGGCCGGCGCGGCCCGGCGAGCGAGGGCTCGACGGTGCCAAGATCAAGTTCGACCGTGTCGGTGAAGACCGGGTCGGGGGTATTCGCATCGCGCCACAGCCCCTGTGCCTTGGCATAGGCTTCGACGAGCTTGACCTGGGCCGGATCGCGGGCGGTGATCGTGAGATAGCGGATCGTCTCGGCGTCGATCGGGAAGAAGCCGCAGGTCGCGCCGTATTCCGGCGACATGTTGCCGATCGTGGCGCGGTCGGCGAGCGCGAGCTCGGCAACCCCCGGACCGAAATATTCGACAAACCGCCCGACCACGCCGCGCCGGCGCAGCGTCTGGGTGATCGTCAAGACCAGATCGGTCGCGGTCGTCCCCTCCTTCAAGTGGCCGGTCAGCCGGACGCCGATCACCTCGGGGATCAGCATCGAGATCGGCTGGCCGAGCATCGCCGCCTCGGCCTCGATGCCGCCGACCCCCCAGCCCAGTACCGACAATCCGTTGATCATCGTCGTGTGGCTGTCGGTGCCGACGAGCGTGTCGGGATAGGCGATGGTCCGGCCGTCCTCCTCGGTCGTCCACACCACCTGCGCGAGGTATTCGAGGTTGACCTGATGGCAGATCCCGGTGCCCGGCGGCACCAGCCGGAAATTCTCGAAGGCCTCTTGTCCCCAGCGCAGAAAGCGGTAGCGCTCGCCATTGCGCTCGAACTCCAGCTTCACGTTGGCGGCGAAGGCTTGCGGATTGCCGAAATTGTCGATCTGCACCGAATGGTCGATGACCAGATCGACCGGCGACAGCGGGTTGATCTTGTTGGGGTCGCCGCCGAGATCGATCATCGCCTGGCGCATCGCCGCGAGATCGACGACCGCCGGCACTCCGGTCAAATCCTGCATCAAGACGCGCGCCGGGCGGAAGGCGATCTCGCGCTCGGCGGTCTTGCCGGCCGGCCCTTGCCCGACCGCCTTGATGTCGTCGACCGTTACGCTCCGGCCATTTTCCAGCCGGACGAGGTTTTCCAGGAGGATCTTCATCGACGACGGCAGCCGCGATATATCGCCGAGCCCGGCCGCCTTCGCGGCGGCGTCGAGGCTGAAATAATCATAGCGCTTGCCGTCAACATCGAGACTGCGGCGGGCCTTCAGGCTGTCGTGACCGGTGACGCTCACGGGGATTCTCCTCAAGAAATTCGGGCTTTGCGCCGAGCGGTATGGCGGGCGGCAGGCCGGTACGATACTCC
>JBGPTQ010000130.1:0-5877 GCA_041490725.1 Allostellaceae bacterium
ATTCAACTTCTTGAGCGATCGCTTGATCGTGAGTTCCCATAGGGTACCGATTCCGACCAACACGTCGTTGCCCGGATCGGCAACCGCTTGACGTGCGCGCACGGTGAGAGCGGACGAGCCGGTCAACCACCACAGGAAGGCATGGGCATCAAGCAGCAGACGCATCACCACCGTTCGAAATCGTCGATTTCCTCGTCGGTAAATTCGAAGTCAGGAGAGATCCAGATCTGGCCCTTCAAGCGGCCGGGGACGCGAGGCTCGGCCTTCTTCAGTACCGGCACGAGACGCACTAAGGGCGTGCCATTACGTCCGATGATGATTTCCTCGCCGGCGAGCGCGCGCTCGACGAGGCGCGAAAGCGTCGTCTTCGCCTCGTGCATGTTGATCACGTCGCTCATACGCGTCCCTTAGCTAGCTTAGCTAGAAAGATAAATCACTGACGTGCTTTGGGTCAACCGTAGACGCCCGCGCCCGCCGGGCGTAGGGTCGCTTGCATGGCCTGGGCGGTAACTCGCGCGCCCTACGCGTCACATCCCGAAAGAAGCCGCGGCCGGCTCCACCCTGAGCCGGAGCACGACATGCGCTCGCCGTTCCAGCGCGACCGCGACCGCGTCATCCATTCGACCGCGTTTCGCCGGCTGCAGCACAAGACCCAGGTCTTCGTCTATCACGAGGGCGACCATTTCCGCACCCGGCTGACCCACAGCCTCGAAGTCGCGCAGATCGCCCGGACGATTGCCCGCGCGCTGGGCCTCGACGAGGACCTCGCCGAGGCGGTCGGGCTGGCGCACGACCTCGGACACACCCCGTTCGGCCATGCCGGCGAAGAGGCGCTCAATGCCGAGATGCAAGCCTTCGGCGGCTTCTCGCACAACGACCAGACCCTGCGCCTCCTCACCCGCCTCGAACGCGGCTATGCCGAGTTCGACGGGCTCAATTTGACGTGGGAAACCCTCGAAGGCACGGTCAAGCACAACGGGCCGTTGCGCGGGCCCGGCATCGAGCGGCCGGTGCCGCCCTCGATCGCCGAGTATGACCGGCAGCACAAGCTGGCGCTCGACACCTTCGCCGGGCCCGAGGCGCAGATCGCCGCGCTCGCCGACGACATCGCCTATAACAACCACGACATCGACGACGGGTTGCACGCCGGCCTCTTTGCCGTCGCCGATCTCGCCGAGGTGCCGCTCGTCGGTCCGGTGTTCGACGAGGTCGCCGGGCGCTATCCGGGGCTCGACGACTCCCGCTTGATCCACGAGGCGATTCGCCGGGTGATCGATCGCATGGTGCGCGACCTCGTCGCCGAGACCGGCAAGAGGCTCGTCGAAAGCGGCGCCAAAACGGCCGAAGAGGTGCGCCAGCTGAGGGAGCCGGTAGCGGCTTTTTCGCAGGAGATGGGGAACCACGACCGGGCGCTCAAGCGATTCCTATTCGAGAGGATGTACCGGCACTATCGGGTTAACCGTATGAGTTCAAAAGCCCGTCGCGTCGTGCGCGAGCTGTTCCAGCTGTTCCTCACCGAACCCGAATGCCTGCCCAACGAGTGGCGCGCGCTGACCGGCGACAGCACGCCCGAGACCGCGCGGATCGTCGCCGATTACCTCGCCGGCATGACCGACCGATTCGCACTCGACGAGCATCGCCGGTTGTTCGATACCTACGCCTCGGTATGACTAACCTCCGATGAGCAATATTTTCGGTGATTTCCGCCGGCTGGTTCTTGCCGCGCTCGATGATCTGGTGGCCGAGGGGGCGCTCCCGCCGGGGCTTGATTTCGGCCGCATCGCGATCGAGCCGCCGCGCGACCCGGCATATGGCGATCTGGCCACCAACGCGGCGATGGTGCTGGCGGGCGCCGTCAAAGCGAACCCGATGGCGCTCGCCGAGCGGATCGGCGCGGCGCTCGGGCGTTATGAGCTGACCAGCGGCGACTACCGCGGCCGCGGCTTTACCGTCGCGGCGGCGCGGCCGGGCTTTCTCAACATCCGGCTCGATCCGGCGGTATGGCATGCGCAGCTGCGCGTGATCCTCAAGGCCGGGGCCGCTTACGGCGATGCGACGATCGGCGGCGGCGAGAAGGTCAATATCGAATTCGTCTCGACCAACCCGACCGGGCCGATACATGTCGGCCACGGAAGGGGCGCGGTGGTCGGCGACGCCTTGGCCGCCCTCCTCGCCAAGGCCGGCTTCGCGGTGCATCGCGAGTATTACATCAACGACGCCGGCGCCCAGGTCGATGCCCTGGCGCGCTCCGTCCATCTGCGCTACCGCGAGGCGCTGGGCGAGGCGATCGGGACGATTCCCGAAGGGCTTTATCCCGGCGAATACCTGGTCGCGACCGGCCAGGCACTCGCTGAACGCGATGGCGAGAAATGGCGCGGCCGGCCCGAAGCGGACTGGTTGCGCCCGGTCGGCGACTTCGCTGTCGCATCAATGATGCGGTTGATTCGGACTGATCTTACGGCGCTCGGGGTCGGGTTTGACGCGTACGTGTCAGAGCGCGAGCTGATCGAGCGTGGAGCGGTCGACGAATGCCTCGCCGAGCTCGAACGGCGCGGGCTCGTCTACACCGGTGTTTTGGAGGCGCCGAGAGGCAAGTTGCCCGAGGATTGGGAGCCGCGACCACTGACATTGTTTCGGGCGACGCAATTCGGCGACGATGCCGACCGTCCGCTCAAGCGGTCCGACGGCTCATGGACCTATTTCGCCGCCGACATCGCCTATCACCGCGACAAGTTCCGCCGCGGCTTCAAGAATTTGATCGATATATGGGGGGCCGATCACGGCGGCCACGTCAAGCGCATGCAGGCCGCGGTGCGGGCGGTGACCGATGGCGCCGCGACGCTCGATATCAAACTGTGCCAGCTCGTCAATCTGTTCGACAAGGGCGAGCCGGTGCGCATGTCGAAGCGCGCCGGCACCTTTGTCACCTTGCGCGAGGTGGTGGACGAGGTCGGCAAAGACGTTTTCCGCTTCATCATGCTGACCCGCAAGAACGACCAGACCCTCGAATTCGATTTCGCCCGGGTCACCGAGCAGTCGAAGGACAACCCGGTTTTCTACGTGCAATACGCGCATGCGCGCGCCGCTTCGGTGATGCGCCACGCGGCGGCGCAATTGCCGCCCGCGCGCCTCGGCGACGCGGCGTTGGCGGCGGCGCCGCTTGACCGCCTTGCCGACCCGCTGGAGCTGGCGCTGATTCGGCTGTTGGCGAGCTGGCCGCGCATCGTCGAAAGCGCCGCCGAAGCCCATGAGCCGCACCGCATCGCCTTTTTCCTGCAGGATGTGGCGGCGCAATTCCACCTCTTATGGACCGCGGGCAAGGACGAGGCGACGCTGCGGTTTCTCGTCGCGGCGGATCCGGATTTGACCTGCGCTCGCCTTGCGCTGGTGCGGGCGGTGGCGCTCGTCATCGCCTCGGGGCTGGCCGTCTTCGGGGTCGAACCGGTGGAGGAGATGTGACAAATGCGGCAGAGTTTCAGCGAGTTCCGTGACCACAACGAAGGCCTTGAACTGGTCGGCGAGGATCGCGCCGACGAGTTCTCCCGCCCGGACCGCCGGTTGCCGACGATGCTGCTGACCGTGCTCGCGATGGCGCTGTTCGCCGGCGGGTTGTGGTTCGCCTATGTCCAGGGCACCCGCCATCCGGCGGTGACCGCGGGCGACGGGGTTCCGCTGATCCGCGCCGATGAGCGCCCGACCAAGGTCAAGCCGGACCAGCCAGGCGGCATGACCATCCCCGATCAGAACGTCTCGCTCTACAACGAGAAGCCGGGCGGCGCGTCGGTCGAAAAGCTGCTGCCCGCCGCGGAACAGCCGATGCCGCGCCCGGCGCCTGGCGCTAGGGAGGCAGCCTCGCCTGAGCCATCCTCCGCGTCCGCGACACCGCAAGCGGCGCGTTCGGCGAGTTCGCCCGCCGCCGGGTTGCCGTCGGCAGCTCAACCGGCCGCCAAGGCAGCGCCGAAGGTCGCGCCAAGGCCGGCGGCGAAAGCGGCCGCGCAACCCAAACAGGCGGCGCTCGCCCCAGCGGCATCGACGCCAGCCGGCAAGGCATCGCCGGTTCAGGTCCAGCTCGCCTCCCTGCGCAGCCCGGAGGCCGCCCGCGAGGATTGGGCCCGGCTGAAGCGCGAGAACCCCGATCTGTTGGGCAAGCTTACCGCCGTGGCGGTCCGTACCGATCTCGGCGACAAGGGCATCTACTATCGCATCCTGGCCGGCTCGTTTGGCGATGCGGCCGCGGCCGAAAAACTGTGCAGCGAGCTGAAGCGGCGCCAACTCGGGTGCATCCTTGCGCGGTGAGCCGACCGGACCGGACGATAGGCTGCCGCGCGCGGTTATCCTGGGTTGCGCCGGCGAGCATTTGACCCCGGAAGAGCGCCGTTTTTTCGCTGCCGCTGACCCGCTCGGCTTCATCCTGTTTCGGCGCAATTGCCGGGCCCGCGACCAGCTGCGCGCGCTGGTCGGCGAATTGCGCCTCTGTGTCGGGCGGGAAGACGCCCCGGTGCTGGTCGATCAGGAGGGCGGCCGGGTTGCCCGATTGCAGCCGCCGGAATGGCGCCGCTATCCGGCGGCCGAGCAAATCGCGGCATTGCCGGACCCGCTCGCCGCGGAAGCGGCGCGGCTTGGCGCCCGGCTGATCGCCGACGATCTGGCCGAGGTGGGCATCACCGTGGATTGCGCCCCGGTGCTCGACCTGCCGGCGCGCGAGGCTGACCCGGTGATCGGTGACCGCGCCTTCGGCAACGAGCCGGCGCGGGTAGCGCGGCTCGGCCGCGCCTTCTGCGAGGGCCTCTTGGCCGGCGGCGTGCTGCCGGTCATCAAGCACATCCCCGGGCATGGCCGCGCGCGGGTCGACAGCCATCGCGCCTGCCCCAGGGTCGAGGCCAACCGCGCAACCCTCTCGCACAGCGACTTCGCGCCGTTCCGCGCGCTCTGTGCGATGCCGTGGGCTATGCCATGGGCGATGACCGCGCATATCATCTATGCGGCGATCGACGATGCGGCGCCGGCGACCTTTTCCCGACCGCTGATCGACACCATAATTCGCGGTGAGATCGGATTCAGTGGCGTGTTGCTGTCCGACGACATCGCGATGGGCGCGCTCGACGGCAGCCTCGGCGAGCGCACCCGCCGCGCCCTCGATGCCGGCTGCGATCTGGTTTTGCATTGCAATGGGGTGATGGCCGAAATGGCCGAAATCGTCGACGCCGCACCGCCGATCTCGCCGACCGCCCGGGCGTGGATCGCACGCGGCGAAAAGCTGCGCCGACGCCCGCGGGAGGATTTCGACCGTCGCGCGGCGGGGCTGCGCTTTGCCGAGTTGTTGGCGGGGGCGGCGCCAACGGGGCATTCGCGCCAATGACCGCGTCGGGCAATTGGATGGCGATGCTCTACGTCGCGAGCACCTGGGTTGTGCCGGTCATCATCGCGGTGACGTTCCATGAGGCGGCGCACGGTTTTGTCGCCAATCGCTTCGGCGACGACACGGCATTGCGCGCCGGCCGCATCACCTTCAACCCGCTGAAGCATATCGACCGGTTTGGCACGATCATCCTTCCCGCGCTTCTGATCCTGCTGCGCGCGCCGTTTCTGTTTGGCTATGCCAAGCCGGTACCGGTCAATTTCGGCCGGTTGCGCAACCCGCGTCGCGACATGGTGTGGGTGGCGCTGGCCGGGCCGGTCATGAACATCCTCCTCGCGGTCGCCTCCTCGCTGTTGTTCTACGGGGTCGATTGGATGCCGCTGACCCCGGCGCGATGGGCGGCCGAAAACCTCGTCCATTCGATCCAGCTTAACGCGGTGCTGTGCGTCTTCAACATGCTGCCGCTGCCGCCGCTCGACGGCGGCCGCGTCGCGGTCGGGGTATTGCCGCGGGTCCTG
>JBGPTQ010000131.1:0-5877 GCA_041490725.1 Allostellaceae bacterium
CTCGACCACCAGGGCCGGTTCTTTCAGGTTAAGGGTCCGATCAACATCGCGCGCTGCCCGCAAGGCCATCCGGTCATCATCCAGGCCGGCGGCTCGCCCTCCGGTCTGGAGCTCGCGGCGCGCACCGCCGATGTCGTCTTTTCGGTGGTGCAGGAGCTTGCCAGCGCCAAGGCGGCCTACGCCGATTTGAAGGGGCGCCTCGCGAAATATGGCCGATCGCCCGATCAGCTCGCCGTCCTGCCCGGGGTCATGCCGATCATCGGGCGCACCGACACCGAGGCAAAAGACAAGCTGGCGCTGTTGCAAAGCTGGCTCACCCCGACCAACGCGCTGACCCTGGTTTCCGGCCGGATCGGCTACGACGTGACCGGCTACCCGCTCGACGCGCCGGTACCGGCGCCGCCGCCGGGAGAGAACGGCAGCCAGACCTTCCACAAGGTGCTGTACGAGGCAGCGCGGCGCCAGAACATGACTTTGCGCGACCTCTATAACCTGACCGCGGCGGCGCGCGGCCACTGGGTCGTGTGCGGCACGCCAGCGCGGATCGCCGATACGCTCGAAGAGTGGTTCGTCGCGGGCGCGGCCGACGGGTTCAACATTCTGCCGCCCTACTTCCCCGGCGCCTTTGCCGATTTCGTCGATCTCGTCGTCCCGGAACTGCAGCGCCGCGGTCTGTTCCGCAGCAAGTACGAGGGGATGACCCTGCGCGACCATTTCGGGCTCCCCCGCGTGCCCGCTCCGGCGGCGCGACGGCAGGCTGTCGGCGCGGAATAAATAGATGAACCAAAATGGAACGCATTCCCGGCGCAAGCCGGGATCCACCCATCCGACGGCCGAGCGGTTGACGAATGGGTCCCGGCTTTCGCCGGGACTGCGGATCTCTGCTGAAGGGAAGGGCGAATGGCTGACGCACCCAAGCTGCTGATGCTGGTTGGTGCCGCGACGCCGCCCGGCCGGCTCGCCGCCGCGATCGCGGTGGCGGCAGAGGCGGCCCGGACCAGCGGCGGCGATGTTGCCGTCGACATCCTCAATCTCGCCGAAACGCCGGTCGAGATTTGCGACGGCCGCCCGCTCGACGCCTATGGCGAGCCGACGCGCCAGGCGGTCGCGCGGATCGCCGCGGCGGGGGCGGTGCTGATCGGCGCCCCGGTCTACCGGGCGAGCTTTCCGGGCGTGTTGAAAAACCTGCTCGACATCACCCCGGTCGAGGCATTGCAAAATAAGCCGGTCGGCATCCTGGCGATGGGCGGCTCGCCGCATCACTATCTTGCCGTCGACGGCCAGTTGCGCCAGGTGCTGGGCTGGTTCGGCGCGCTCGTCGCGCCGACCAGCGTCTATGTGACCCCCGGCGATTTCCGCGACGGCCAGCTGGCGTCGGACTCCGCCCGCCAGGATCTGGCCGCCCTGACCGCCACGCTGATCACCCTGCTGCGTCGGCTCGGCCCAGGTTCGCTCGGTCCGCCGCCATTGGCCGCGAAGTTTACCTGATCGCGCGCGATTCAGCGTTTCCGGGTGGCGGCGAGGCCTCCCGGAAGACGCAGCCGGCCGACCGGGCCGTCGGGCATTCTCAGAATGAGAACAGGGCTGCCTGCGGCTCCAAACCCAGCAGGATCTGCCCCACCGTCTCGAGGTGAACCGGCCGTCCCTGCGACTGCTGGCAGGCGGTGTGCATGTCCCGAAACCGCCGCTCGAACGGGTTCTCGTTGAAGATCGCGCTCGCTCCGGCGGCTTGGTAGAGAGCGGTAACGGTGTCGCGGGCCTGATGGATGGACCAGGTCGAGGCAAGCCGGAGGGTCGCGTTTTGCGAACGCGTGAACTGGCCGGTCCGGCCGGCTTCCTCCCACATCTCCTGCAGCGTGCTCAGGAGGAAGCTGCGGGACGCACGCAATTTTGCCTCGGCCTGCGCCACCAGCGACTGGATCACGTTGTTTTCGCGCAACGTGCCTTTGGCGCCGCGCGGAACCTTGTCGCGGGCCAGTTCGATGAAGGCCGCCAGCGTGCCGCGTGCGATGCCGAGCGCCACGCCGGCAAATCCCGCCGCGTAAAGGTTGCCTCGGGTAAAGCTATAGAGCCGTCCCGACTCGCGCGCCCGGATCTGCGGACCGCGCAATACGGTATACTCTTCGGGGACGAACAAATCGGTTACCGAGTAGGCGTCGCTGCCGGTGCCGCGCAGGCCAATCACCCGCCAGATTTCCTTGAACTTGGTGCTGGTCTTCCGGAACAGCAGGGTGCGGACGGCACCGCTGCCGTCCGGCTCCGCGACATGAGCGCCGAGCCACGTCGCATGGTGGCTGCCGCTGGCGAAGCTCCAGCTGCCGGTGAGGCGATAACCGCCGGAAATCCGCTCCATTGTGGCAGGTCCGGGACCCCAGGCGAGGATGCCGTCATCCGGGCCGAAGATGTCCTTGGCCACGGCGGGATCGAGATAGGCGGCGGTCATCGAGCAGCCATTATTCTGGCCGAGGCACCAGGCTGTACTGGCATCGTGACTGGCCACTTCCTCGATGATCGGGACATAGCTCATCGGGTCGAGTTCGACGCCGCCGACGGAATGCGGTTGCAAGAGGCGAAACAACCGGTTCTCGATCAGCGATGCGACGAGGCTTACGGGAAGCTCGCCGCGCCGCTCGATTTCGTCGGCGGCTTCCGCCAGTTGCGGCCCAAGCCGACGGGCCCGGGCGAGGTATTCGGCGCCATCCGTCGCGGCGGCTGCCGGTGTCCGTTCGACGAGGTCCATCTCGCACTCCCCTCGATTTTTAGGATTCCGAAGGCGGCGAGCAACCGCTGAAAGCCCCGCCCGACGCGAGGCGCCGTTTGGACGCCGCGCGTCGGGGACGAGACTGGGCGACGCCTATTCGGCTGCCGCGCGGACCTGCGTCTGGTTGAGCACCTCGGCTGCTGCCTTGGCGACGACGGTGCCCTCAAAGAAGCGCGGGTTCTGGGTGCCCCACAACCGCACCGCGTTGGCGAACGTGAAATCGCGGAAATTGTCGTCCGTCAGGAACCCGTCCTCGACCAATTCATACGCCTCCGGCAACGGATCGCGCATGTCGATTACGTCGAAATGGCCGATGTCGGAGCTGTAGATCGCGTTCAGCTTTGCCCCAAACGGATTGGTGTTGCCGAATGCCCAGGAATTGGTCCGGTCATCCGCCTCGCAGCCGAAATAGAACGGCGTCGAATACAGGTCGCACCAATCTTCCTTGCGGGTGATCTTGCAGGCGGCGAAGTCGTCGAGTTCCTTCAGCCCGCCGGTGACATGCATCTCGGGGTCGGGCCAGCCGTCTCGCGCGCGCAGCGCCGCGGCAATCTCGGAATAGCCATGCTTCTCGACGAGGCCCATCAGCTGGGCGCGGTCGAGCTTCTTCGGATCCATATGCTCGAGTGCCTTGCGGTTGCGCCGCTCCCAGTGCTCGATCAGGTCGCCGAACAATTGGCAGCCCCAGCCGACGCCGCCTTCGAGGAACGCGAAGCGCAATTCCGGGAAGCGCCGGGTGACCCCGCCCAGGAAGATGCCCTTGGCGATGGCGTGGCCGGCATCGGCGAAATGGCCGATGTGGTTGTAGGTGAAGTTGGTCGGCGAATTGCGCAGCGCCTGGTTGCTGCCAGTGGCGTGAAAGGTCGGCGCGATGCCGAGTTCGCGGCACTTCGCCCAGACCGGATCGTAGTCGTACTGCCCATCGACGCCGAACACCTCGTACCCGACCGCGAGGCGGGCGGTATCGGAATCGTTGGCCGCCACCGACGGGACGCGCCGCGGCAGGGCGCCGCCGAACATGCCGACTTTGGAGCCGAGCTGCTTCGTCGCGAATTCGAGTTCGGCGATCGCCTCCTCCGGCGTGTGCATCGGGATGATCGCGGCCGGCGTCATCCGGTCTTTCATATCGCTAAAATACTCCGCGGAAACGATGTTGTAGGCGCGGATCACCGCGCGCCTTGTCTCATCGTCGCTGATGCGTGGCAGACGCAGGCCGGCGGTCGGGTAGATGATGGCGAAATCGGCGCCGAATTCGTCCAGCCGCTCGTAGAGCAGGTGCGGCATCATCGCCGTGGCGCGATCGAGGGTGTTTTCGGTCTGCCGCGTCCAGAAGCCCGGCTGGCCAATGCGGCGACGCTTTCGCTCCGCAACGCCCATCTTGAGCCCATCGAGCGTTGTGTTCATGGAAGCGAGGAAGCCGTCGGCCGCCTTGTCGCCCCCCACCTTGCGCATCTGCTCGCTGAACACCGGATCGTACTCCACCCAATGCCCATCGCCGTCGATGACGGGATGGTTGAGCCGGGAATGAATTTGCGATGGGCTGAGATGACCGTTGGCGCTCATGGGATTCCTCCGGAAGGGTGGCGGTTGTTTGTACCTGCCCGCATATCCACAGCGGATCGTGAATCTCCCTAAAGGGATTAGGGATACACTCAGAGTCGAACACGCCCAACCGTCCGCCAATACGTATATGTACCTAAAGACGGCTCGCACCGAACGCGCTCATTTGAGATTCCACGCGCGATCACAGGGAGTCAACGCTTCAGTGCGCTGGGATTGGCGCCTTGCGTGTGCCGGCTTTGCCAAGCTGAGGGCGGAAGATATGGTCCGATCCCGCGCCGCCGATGATTTTAAGGCGGCACGTTCGCGCCGGGTGCTGGGCTGGTTCGGCGCATTCGTCGCACCGGCCAGCGTCTCTGTGACCCCCAGCGATTTTCGCGACGGCCGGCTGGCGTCGGACTCGCCCGCCAGGATCTGGCCGCCCTGACCGACACGCTGCTAACGCTGCTGCGTCGGCTCGACCCGGCAGCGCTTGGTCCGCCGCCATTGGCCGCGAAATTTACCCGATAGTTGGAGCGGGCGATGGGATTCGAACCCACGACCCCGACCTTGGCAAGGTCGTGCTCTACCCCTGAGCTACGCCCGCATCCGGCCGATCCATAGCATACCGGGGGAGGGGGGTTGCAAGGATTTGCGCGCCGCCGATCTTGCACGGACTTGCCTTGCCAGGATTTGCGCGGCGCCGCATCGTGCGCCCGATGCCGCCACCCCTCACCCCCGACCAGCTCTTCGCCCGGATCGACGCGCTCGGCATCGCGCACCGCACCCACGCCCATCCGCCGGTCTTCACCGTCGCCGAGGCGGTGGCGTTGCGCGGCCAGCTCCCGGGCGGCCATTGCAAAAGCCTCTTCCTCAAAGACAGACGAGCCGGGCTGTGGCTCCTCGTCGCGCTCGAGGAGCGGCATATCGACCTGAAGCGTCTCGCCGGGGCGCTCGGCGCGCCGCGCTTTTCGTTCGGCAGTGCCGCGCTGCTCTACGAGGCGCTCGGCGTCCGGCCGGGCAGCGTCACGCCGTTTGCCCTCGTCAACGACACCACCCATCGGGTCACACCAGTCCTCGATCGGGCGATGCTCGACCATGACCCGCTCAATTACCATCCGCTCGAAAACGATCGCACCACCGCGATCGCGCCCGCCGATCTGTTGCGCTTCATCGCCGGGTGCGGCCACCGGCCGCGCGTTGTCGATCTCGACAGGGTCGCGCCGGCCCCAAGGGACTGAAGCTGGCCGGGGTGAAAAGGGTCGGCTTGCGGCCGCTGCGGTGCTTGCCATCGCGCGCCGCTGCCGCCATGTTTTGCATTGCATCCCCGGGGAGAATACCGCATGGCGAATGAACCTTTGATCGGTGGTGGGGCTGCCGCCGCCGCGCCCGTCGCGGACGTGACCACGGCGACCTTCATGGCCGAGGTCGTCGATGCGTCATTCGAGCAGCCGGTCATCGTCGATTTCTGGGCGCCGTGGTGCGGGCCCTGCAAGCAGCTCGGGCCGATCCTCGAAAAGGTGGTGCGCGCGGCCAATGGCGCGGTGCGCATGGTCAAGCTCAACATCGACGAGAAC
>JBGPTQ010000132.1:0-5776 GCA_041490725.1 Allostellaceae bacterium
ACCCTCTCCGCCCCCAGGGGCGGAGAGGGAGTGAGCGGCGAGCCCACACCTGCCGCGGCGCTGATGGCGGCGCGCCGTGTCGTGCTGAAGATCGGCTCGGCGTTGCTGGTGGCGGAGGACGGCGCGATCCGCCGCGGCTGGCTCGATGCGCTGGTCGATGATGTCGCGCGCTGCCGCCGGCGGGGGCAGGATTTGATCATCGTCTCCTCCGGGGCGATTGCAGTCGGGCGCCGCCATCTCGGGCTGCGCGGGCGCTCGCTGCGGCTCGAGGAACAGCAGGCCGCCGCCGCCACCGGACAGATCCGCCTGGCCCACGCCTATCAGGAGGCATTGGCGCGACACCGCGTCACCGTCGCGCAGATCCTGTTGACCCCGGACGACACCGAAGTGCGGCGCCGCCATCTGAACGCGCGCGCGACCTTCGCGCAATTGCTCGCGCTCGGCGCGGTGCCGGTGGTCAACGAGAATGACACGATCGCCACCGCCGAGATCCGCTTCGGCGACAATGACCGCCTTGCCGCCCGCGTCGCGCAGATGACGAGCGCCGACATGCTCGTGCTGTTGTCCGATATCGACGGTCTCTACACGGCCGACCCGCGCGCCGATGCGGCGGCGCAGCACATTCCGCTGGTTCGCGAGATCGGGCCCGAGATCGAGGCGATGGCCGGCGCAGCGCCGCCCGGCTACAGCTCGGGCGGCATGGTGACCAAGCTGGCGGCCGCGCGGATCGCGATGCGTGCCGGCTGCCGTATGCTGATCGCCGAGGGCGACCCGCGTGGCGGACAGGGCGTCCACGGCCCGCTGGCGGCGATCGAGGCCGGCGCCCGGGCCACCTTGTTCCTGCCGGGCGGCGAACCGCGCTCGGCGCGCAAGGCGTGGATCGCCGCCGCGGTCAATCCGGCCGGTACGCTGGTCGTCGATGACGGCGCCGCGCGGGCATTGCGCAGCGGCAAGAGCCTCCTCCCCGCCGGGATCATCGCGGTCGAAGGCGCGTTCGAGCGCGGCGATTGCGTGATTGTCCGCACCGGCACCGGTGAGGAAGCCGGACGCGGCCTCTCGGCCTATTCGAGCGCCGATATCGGTCGCATCGCCGGACACAAGAGCGGTGAAATCGCGGCGATTCTCGGCTACCGTGGGCGCGACGAGATCATTCACCGCGACGATCTGGTGGTAACCGAACGGCGATGACGCCAATGAATGCTGCCGAAACCCTGATCCGCAACCCGCCGCAACCCGCGCCGGAAATCGCCCCTGGCGCCGGTCTCGCCGCGACGATGGCGGAGATCGGGCGCCGCGCCCGCGATGCCGCGGCAGCGCTGGCGCTCGCTCCGGCCGAGGCCAAGGCGAGGGCGCTAAAGGCAGCGGCCAATGCCGTCCGCCAGCGTGCCGACGAAATCCTCGCCGCCAATGGCCAGGATGTCGCCGACGCCCAGCGCGCCGGGATCGGCGCCGCGCTGGTGGACCGCCTCGCGCTCGACCCGAAGCGGCTCGAGGCCGTCGCGCAGGGGCTCGAGGATATCGCTACATTGCCCGATCCGATCGGCCGGGTGCTGGCCGAATGGACCCGGCCCAACGGGCTCAATATCTCCCGGGTCAGCGTACCGCTCGGGGTTATCGGCATCATCTATGAGAGCCGCCCGAACGTGACCGCCGACGCCGGCGGGATCGTCGTCAAATCCGGCAATGCCGCGATCCTGCGCGGCGGCTCCGAAAGCTTTAATTCCTCGCGCGCGCTGGTCGCCGCGCTGCGCCAGGGGCTGCGCGCGGCCGATCTGCCGGAAGACGCGATCCAACTCGTGCCGACCCGCGACCGCGCCGCCGTCGGCATGATGCTGAAAATGAGCGGAGTCATCGACATCATCGTGCCGCGCGGCGGAGCGTCCCTGATCGAGCGCGTCCAGCGCGAGAGCCGCATCCCGGTCATCGCCCATCTCGAAGGGCTGTGCCATACCTATGTCGACAGCGCCGCCGACCCGGCCAAGGCGCGCGCGATCGTGCTCAACGCCAAGATGCGGCGGGTGTCGATCTGCGGCGCGACGGAGACATTGCTGGTCGATCGCGCGGTCGCCGCCACGATGCTGCCGCCGATCCTCGCCGATCTTCACGCCGCCGGCTGCGAATTGCGCGGCGACCCGGAAACCCTGGCGATCGCGCCTGAAGCGGTGCCGGCGACCGAGGCGGATTGGCGCGCCGAATATCTCGACGCCATTCTCGCGGTGCGGATCGTCGACGGGGTCGCCGGGGCGGTCGAGCACATCAATCGCTACGGCTCGCACCACACCGACGCGATCGTGACCGAGGACGAGGCGACCGCCGAGCGCTTCCTGCGCGAGGTCGACAGCGCGATCGTTCTGGTCAACGCCTCGACCCAGTTCGCCGATGGCGGCGAGTTCGGAATGGGCGCCGAGATCGGCATCTCGACCCAGCGCCTGCCGCCGCGCGGGCCGGTCGGCGCGGCGGAGCTGACGACCTACAAATACCTCGTCCGCGGCAACGGCCAGGTGCGCCCCTGAGAATGCGCACCGCATCCGATCGCCCTCTCCGCCCGAAGGGGGGAGAGGGAGGGGACCCGCGCCAAAGGCGTGGGGAGGGTGAGGTGGGCTCTCGACGAGCGCTCTGGCATCCCCCGCCTCACCCCGACCCTCTCCGCCCCCAGGGGCGGAGAGGGAGCATTTATAGTGCGCTTGCGGGGCGTCGCATCGGCCTCCTCGGCGGCTCGTTCAACCCGGCCCATGGCGGCCATCTGCATGTCAGCCGGCTGGCGCTCAGCCGTCTTGATCTGGACGAGGTGTGGTGGCTGGTATCGCCGCAAAACCCATTGAAGCCGGTCGCCGGCATGATGCCCTTCGCCGAGCGCCTGGAAGCAGCTGCCAGGGTCGCCGCCGTCGAGCGGCATATCCGGATCAGCGACATCGAGGCGCGGCTCGGCTCGACATACACCGCCGACACGCTGAAGACGCTGCGCCGGCGCTTTCCGCACGCCCGTTTCGTTTGGCTGATGGGTGGCGACAACCTCGTCCAGCTGCCATATTGGAAGCGGTGGCAAGACATCGTCCGCACCGTTCCGATCGCCGTTTTCGACCGGCCCAGCACCGCGTTGAAGGCGCTCGCGGGGACCGCCGCGCATCGCTTTGCCCGGGCGCGCGTGCCGGCCTCGGCGGCGCGCCGTCTGGCGCTGATGGCGCCGCCCGCCTGGGTGTTTTTCCGCACACGGCTCGACCCGCGCTCGGCCACCCGCATCCGGGCCGAGCGGCGGCTGCAAACCCTGAAGGAGAAAGAACCCGAAGTGACTGCTGAAGCCATCGCCATCGCCACGCGGGCGCCCCGTCGCCGGCAAGCGATTCCTGCGCCGGAGCTGCTCCGCCGCATCATCGACAGCCTCGAAGACGGCAAGGCCGAGGCGATCGTAACGATCAACCTCGCCGGCAAGACCACGATCGCCGACTACATGGTGATCGCCTCGGGCCGTTCGGTACGGCAGGTGATCGCGCTAAGCGACCATTTGGAACAAATCCTCCCCGGCCGCATCGCGATCGAGGGCAAGAGCCAGGGCGATTGGGTGCTGATCGACGCCGGCGATGTCATCGTGCATATTTTCCGGCCGGAAATCCGCGTCTATTACAATCTCGAAAAGATGTGGGGCTCGGCGTTGCCAGATAGCGAGACCGGGGCCGAGGCCGCCCTCTAATAGGCGCGCGACGATCCGCCTCTACCTCCTCGCCATCGGCCGGCTGCGGCGCGGGCCGCTCTATGACCTGCAGGCGCTCTATGCCGGGCGCCTCGTGCCGCCGATTACGATCATCGAGCTGGAGGAAAAGCGCCGCCTGCCGCCCGCCGCGCTCAAGCTGCGCGAAGCCGAGCTGATCCTCGCCGCCCGGCCCGCCAGCGCGCGGCTCGTCGCGCTCGACCAAAAGGGCGCGACCTGGCCCAGCCGCGATTTCGCCGACCGGCTCGCTTCCTGGCGCGACAGCGGCGCCGGCGCCCTCGCCTTCGCGATCGGCGGCGCCGAGGGGCTCGGGCCCGCGGTCATCGAGCACGCCGATGCGGTCATCTCGCTGGGCATGATGACCTGGCCGCACCTCTTCGTGCGCAGCATGCTCCTGGAGCAGCTCTACCGGGCGCAGCAGATCCTCGCCGGCCATCCCTATCACCGCGATTAGGGCAAGCTACGATGGTTCATGAGCGCCGCAGCAACCGCGCTTCCGGCGGCACCGGATCGTCGGGCAGCTGGCCTTCGCGATGCCGCGCCAGCGCCTCGTCGATCAGCATCGACAACAGCGCGGTGAACCCGATTGGCGGCTCTGCCGCTTCCCACAGGAAATAGCCGAACGAGCCCGGGCATGGGTTGACCTCGTTGAGCCAAGTCTCGCCGGTCGCCTCGTTGCAGTAGAAATCGACGCGCGGCGCGCCCAGCCCATCCACCGCTTCGAACGCCGCGATCGCCCAGCGCCGCAAGTCGGTTGCCAGCCCGGCAGGGAGCTCCGGGTTGATGTCGCGGGTCAGCGAGAGCATCCCTTGGCTGTCCCCGGCGTCACCCTTGATGCCGGCCTTGCCGTCGCCGCCCGACAGGTATTTTTGGCGGAAATCCAGGAGCTCCTCAGCGCGCTTGGGGCGTTCGATCGCCGAGGTGCGCAGCTGGCCGCCAACCCGCATCACCGCGAGATTGTACTCGACGAGGTTGGCGACGAAGGGTTCGAGCAAGGCCTGCGTGTCGAGCCGAAAGATTATCGGCAACAGCGCGCGGACCTCTTCCAGATTGTCGGCCTTGCCGACCCCGATGCTGCTGCCGAGATGGACCGGCTTGACAACGCAGGGGAAACCGATGGCGGACAGTTGCGCCTTCAGCGACTCCGCCGAGGGGAGCCCGCCGGCGGCGCGCGACACGACAGCGTAAGGCAATAGCGGGATGTCGAGGCCGCGCAGCAGGCGCTTGGTTGCCGCCTTGTCCATGAAAACCGCGGAGGCGAGGGTGCGCATTCCGGTGTAGGGCAGGTTGGCGGTCTCAAAGAGGCCCTGCATCTGTCCGTCCTCACCGCCGAGACCATGAAAGGCCAGCATCGCGACATCGAATTCCGTCGCGGCGCGCCGTCCGAACAACCCGCCGCGCTTGGGCACGAGAACGCCGCGGCCGGCTTCGCCGAGCGACAAGCTCACCTCGGTCACCTCACCCGGGATGCGCAGATCGGGGAGGTAGTTGCGGCGCTCCGCCAGCGCGTCGCCGACGAACCATGCCCCGCGCGGATTGACGTAGACCGGAAACGCGACAAAGCGCTCCTGGTCGATCGCCTTCAGCGCCTGCAGCCCGGTGATGACGCTGACGTCGTGCTCGGGCGAGCGCCCGCCGAGGAAAACCGCGACACGGGTTTCATTCCTACTCGCCATCCTGTACCCCAATCCTCTGAACCCGCTTGCGAGGCCATGTACCCGTTCGAAAGCTACCCTCCGCACCGCGACCGGGACAACCGCCCCGACATTAGCCCGGTCATTAGCCCGGTCATTAGCTCTTGGGTCAGGGCGTGAAGTCCGAGACCGTTCGCGTCCGCGGCACCGACCTTGCGCTGTTTCACCTCGACGGCGATTCGGCGATGGGGTCGGTGGAGCTGATCTGGGCGCATGGCTGGGGCCAGACGCACGAGGCGCTGTTGCCGCTGGCGCAGGCGATGCGGCGCTCTGCCCGATCGGTCCTCATCGATTTTCCCGGCTTCGGCGCCTCGCCCATGCCGCCGGAACCCTGGGGCACGGCGGATTACGCCGATGCGATGGCGGAATGGCTCGG
>JBGPTQ010000133.1:0-5748 GCA_041490725.1 Allostellaceae bacterium
GCGCCTATCTCGACAAGGAACAGGCCCTCCTCGACGCAGTCGACGCGGCGCGCGACGCATTGCTATGCGGGCGCGAGGCGCAGGTCTGGATCCGTGACCGCGCCAGCACCGCCCGGATCCTCTGAGCCGCATCCAAAACGCGCCTCGCCTGCCACGATCCGCGCAACAGCCTCGCCCCCGGCGCTGTCTTCGGCGCTCGGGCTTGCGCTGCTCATCGCGCTGCTGCGGATGCTGATTTTGCCAGCGTCACAGCCACAGGCGCCAAAACAATCCGCTTCGAGCCGCGCAGAGGGTTTGACGGTCCCGTTCGGCGACCAGGCTATTTTGGCTCGTCCTGTTTAGGCTCTCCCTTCCCCGGCGGGCCGCCATGCGGAGGTGCCGCCGGTGCCCCTGCCGGATGGGGAGGTGCTGCCGGCGCCGCTGCGGGATGCGGGGGTGCCGCCGGTGGCGGGGCCTGATGTGGAGGCGGCGCGAAAACAGCAGCCGGATGCGGAGGTGCCGCCGGTGCCGCTGCCGGATGGGGCGGCGGGAGAGCAGCAGCCGGATGCGAGGGTGCCGCCGGTGCGGCTGCCGGTGGCGTAGGGGTAGCCGCCGATGGCACCGTCGCCCCCGGCGGGTGTGCGCCCGGAGCGCCGGGGGGTGCTGTCGCGCTCGAAACCCCCGGCGGGTGTGCGCCCGGAGCGCCGGCGGGTGCCGTCACGGTCGAAGCCCCCGCCGGGTGCGCGCCCGGAGCTGCCGCTGCCGGAGCGGCGGCCGGCTGCGCCGGCGCAACCCGCGCGGCGGTGGGCGTCACTTGCGGCGGCCGGGCGCTGACCGGAGCTTGCTGCAATGTCTGGGGCGCGACGTGAAGCGCCGCAGGCGCCACCTTCGCCGCGTTGGTAAAGGTTTGGACCGGCACCACGGTCGCCGCACCACGGTTTGCGAAACTCTGGTTGACGACCTGCGGCGGCGGGCTGGCGGTCGGCCGGTTGCCGGTGGCAGTGGTGAAATTCCTGATCCTGGCTTCGCTGACATTGGCGATGTTGAGGTTGCGGATGTAGGCCGGGTTGCGCGTGTAGCTCGGCCAATAGACCTCGTTCGGCCCCAGCGGGAACCACCCGACGGCCGGCCCGATGCCGATAAACGCCACCAGCGCCGGCGCGTAGACCGGCTGCGGGACGAAGCGGCCCGGGATCCATCCCCAGCGTTGTCCGATGAATGCCCAGCGCCCGTAATGAAACGGGGCGAAGCCCCACGGCGCGTCATCGACCCAGGTCCAGCCCCACGGATCGATCCACACCCAGTGGCCTTCACGATAGGGCGCCCAGCCTGCCGGCACTGAGTTTGGATACCAGACCTCGCCGTAATCGGGCGCGCTGCCCCACGCCCCGTATTCGTCGAGCTCCTCATAGCCGGTCATGGCAGGCGAGACGTAATAGGGCGCGGCGAGACGCTGCTCGTGGTAATCGCGCGAGCGGGACCATTCGACGAAGGCGTCCGGGGTGGCGCGTTCGAGCGTTGCGGTCAGGGTGTCCCAGCCGCTGATTACCGCCGCGTCGCCAGTCTTGATGCCGAGATCGATCGGGCCGCCGACAAAGCGGGCACTGCCCTCGAACACCGCGATGCGCGACGGCTGGTCCTGGGTTCCGGCAGCGATGTCGTAAATGCCGGGCTGCAATAGCCACACCCCGCCGCGCGGGATGTCGATCTCGACGGTATTGCCCTCGGGCAGGTTGCGCAGATGCAGGTTGATCCGGCCTTGCGGGACGGTGATCTGCATGACCTGCTGGTTGAGCCGGGTGATATCGACCTCGGTGTCGTTGGACAGGTCGATTGTCTGCGCCCCGATGCGGATCTCGGCGCGCGATTGCGGGTCGGTCCAAAACGATCCACCGGTGGCGACCGGGTAATTGATCGCCGCCGCCGACCACTGGGTCTCGCCTGCGGCGTGGAAGCCGAGCTGACCGGAGAGGAAGCTGACCCGGCCGACGCGGGCGGGCGGCTCCTCCTGGGCTAGCGCCGGAACGGCGATCGCAAACAGGGCGAGGATGCTGACGGCAAGGCGGCGCATAGCAGATCTCGAAAAGGTGTTGGTGCGACGACAACGGGTGAAATGCGGCACCTTTGCGGCGGTACCCACTGAATAAACGCTTGGGCGGGCGCCGGTTCCCGTTATGCGCGTCAGCTTCGCGCGATGAAGCTGCGGCCGATCAACTGGCGATGGATCTGGTTGGTGCCTTCCCAGATCTGCGTGATCTTGGCGTCGCGCAGCAGCCGCTCGACCCGGTAATCCTTGCAATAGCCATAGCCGCCGTAGAGCTGCACCGCCTCGGTGGCGATGCGCATTGCCAGATCAGAGGCGCGCATCTTCAGCATCGAGGCTTCGACGGCGATGCCGGGCGCGATGTCGGCGGCGCCGCTGTCGACCAGCCCCGCGACATGCCAAAGCCACGCTTCGCACATCGCCAGATCGGTCGCCATGTCGGCCAAGAGGAACTGGATGCCCTGGAACTCGATGATGCGCCGGCCCGATTGACGCCGCTCGTTGATGTAGCCGACGGCATCCTCAAAAGCCGCGCGGGCGATGCCAATTGCGTGCGCGGCGACGCTCGGGCGCGATTTGTTGAGTGCCGCCAGCAGCAACCGCAGGCCGTCGCCGGGTGCGCCCAACAGGTTGTCGCGCCGCACGCGGCAATCCTCGAAGGCGAGCGCCGCGGTCGAAGCGGCGCGGTGCCCCATTTTGTCCTCCTTGCGCAGCACGGCAAGGCCCGGGGTGCCCTTTTCGATGATGATCGCCGAGATCGCTTTGCGGTCGTCGACAATCTCGGACCACTTGCCAAAGACGAGATAAAGATCGGCGACATCGCCGTTGCTAATGAAAATCTTGCCGCCCGAGACGATGACCGTGTCGCCGTCCGGGGTGAAGCGCGTCGTCATGTGGGTCGCATCCGACCCGGCATCGGGCTCGGTGATTGCCAGCGCGCCGATCGCCCCTTCCGCAACCCGCGGCAGCAGCCGCCGCTTCTGCTCTTCTGTGCCGAAATCAATGAGCGGCTTCGTCGCGTGGAAATTGGTTGCCCAGACGATGCCGGTCGAGGCGCAGGCCTTTGAAATCTCGCGCACGCAGGCAAGGTAGGCGGCATAGGAGAGGCCGGCGCCGCCATAGGCCTCGGGCACGAACATCGCGTTGAGGCCGAGCGCGTTGATTGCGCGGATATTGTCCCACGGGAACTCGGCCGTGCGGTCGTAACGCTCGGCACGCGGCGCGATCTCGCCTTCGGCCAGCGCCTTGACGCTGTCGAGCAGCAGCCGCTCTTCCGCCGACAGCGCCGGCATCGCATCGAGGCGGGAGAACAGGGTCATCCGACAGCCCCCACCCCAACCCTCCCCCGCAAGCAGGGGAGGGAGTTTATTTGAGCAGCCCAATCACCAACCCTCCCCCGCAAGCGCCCTCTCGGCGCACGCGTGCGTGCGCCTGACGGACGGCGCATCGCAGATGCGCCAGGGGAGGGACCCGCGCCGCAGGCGTGGGAGGGTGGGGGCTTTGGGCGCTCACCCATCCCGGAACACCGGCTTGCGCTTTTCGATGAAGGCGGTCATGCCCTCGACTGCGTCCGCGGTCTGGAAGGCGAGGGTGCTGAGATCGGCCTCGATCTTGAGCCCGTCATGCAATGGCAGATCATGGGCGCGGCGGATCGCGTCGCGCGCCAGGCATAAGACCGGCAGGCTGAAGCCGGTCATCTCGCGGGCGAAGGCCTGGCCCGCCTCGATCAGATCGCCCTCGACGATGTGGTTTATGAGACCCATCCGTTCGGCCTCGTCCGCCGCGACGGTGCGCCCGGTCAGGATCAGTTCCGTCGCGCGCGCCTCACCGATGAGGCGCGGCAAGCGCTGCGTTCCGCCGTATCCCGGGATGAGGCCGAGCTTGATCTCGGGAAAGCCAAGCTTCGCGGAGGGCGCCGCCAGGCGGAAGGTGCAGGCAAGCGCCAGTTCGAGCCCGCCGCCGAAGGCATAGCCGTTTATCAGGGCGATCGACGGCATCGGCAGCTGGTCGAATTTGGCGAGCACCGCCTGGCCGAGCATCGCGCCGGCGCGCTGCTCGACCAGGGTGCGGCCCATCAACTCCTTGATGTCGGCGCCGGCCGAAAAGGCGCGGTCGCCGGCGCCGGTGACCAGGAGGGCGCGGGTGTCGCTGCTGGCGATCGAGTCGAGCTGCCGGCTCAAATCGTGCAATTGGGCAAAGCTCAGCGCGTTGAGCGCCTCCGGCCGATCGAGCGTAATCAATGCCAGCTCGTCGATGCGGTTCATATGGATCGCCATGCCTCAGCCCTCCTCGGCCCCAATGGACTGATTATTGCGCGGCGGGTCGGTCCAGCGCACCGGCAGCGGCGCGATCCGCCCCGACTTCACCCATTCGACGAGCTCGCGCTTCAGAATCTTGCCGCTGGCGGTTAGCGGATAGGCGGTCATCGCGATAAAATACTCCGGCATGTCATAGCGCGACAGCCCGGCCTCGTGCAGATGGGCAAGCAATTCCTGCGCCTCGGCGCCGGCACCCTCGTGAAAAATGACCGACAAGCACATTTTTTCGCCGAGCCGGTGATCGGCAACCGCGAACGCGGCAACGCGGGCCACCGCCGGGTGGCGCATCGCCAGGTCCTCGATCCGCGCCGGGTGGATGTTGTGGCCGCCGCGGATGATCAGATCCTTCTTGCGGCCGACGATTTCGAGGCAGCCTTGCGGATTGAGCCGGCCCAGATCGCCGCTCATGAACCAGCCGCCGCGGTTGAACGAGCCTTCGGTGGCTTCTTGATTGTCGAAATAGCCGAGGGTCAGGCAGGCGCCGCGACCGCCGATCTCGCCGACCGCACCGGGCGCGGCCTCGATATCGGGGTTGTCCTGGTCCCAGATGCGGATCTCATAGGCGGCGCAGGCATGCCCGCAGGTCGCGACGATCACGTCCGGCGGGTCGCCCGGCAAGGTGTATTGGTGCGAGCCGTTCTCGGTCATGCCGTAGACGTTTTGCGGGGTGACGCCGCGATCGAGAAAGGCCTGCGCGACCTCGCGCGGGATCGGCGAGCCGGCCATATAGAACACCTTGACCGCGCCGAGTTTTTCGAGCCGGCGCCGGCGCAGTTCGGCGAGGATGTCCATCGCGTGCGTCGGCACGCCCATCACATAACTCGCGCCGGTCTCGAGGATCCAGTCGAGCGGCGTCATGCCGGCCGGCGGGGCATTGACCACCAGCTCGAGCCCGGCGGCCATCATCTGCTCGACCGCGACCGCGCCGATGTGATGGCTCATCGGGCTGAGGCTCAAGAGGATCGTGCGTGAATCGTGGTGCCAGTCCTCGACCATCGCGCGGCCATTGGCGAGCAGCGTGTTGTCGGAATGCATGACGCCCTTGGGCGTGCCGGTGGTGCCGGAGGTGAAGGCGAGATAGACGATCTTGTCCGGATTTTTATCGACCGGCGGCAATGGAAGCGCGCCCCCACCCTCACCCTCCCCCGCTCGCGGGGGAGGGAAGGGGGCCGCATTCGCCGAGCTCCCTCGGAGATCGGCGCCGAGCGAATAGACCCGGCGCAGGCCGGGGAGCGCGGCGATGGCGGTAAAGATGTCGGCGGTCTGGGCGTCGGCGCCGTAGCCGGGCTGTGCGAAGAGCGCCGCCGCGCGGGTACGGGTCAGCAGCTGAACGATCTCGGCCACCGTGTAGTTCTGATGCAGCGAGGGGTTGCAGACATAGCCCTGGCGCGAGCAGGCGAGCAGCAC
>JBGPTQ010000134.1:0-5719 GCA_041490725.1 Allostellaceae bacterium
AGGCAGGAACAATAGCCCGTGGCGCGCGCCAGCAGTTAGATTTTGAATGCCGGAACTCCCCGAAGTCGAAACCATCCGCCGCGGCTTGGCGCTTCGCATCAGCGGCCGGCGCATCGTGCGCGCCGAGTTGCGCCGCCCCGATCTGCGGCGCCCGTTCCCGCCGATGCTTGCCGCCCGGCTCACCGGCGCGCATATCGGCGCGCTCTCGCGGCGCGGCAAATACCTCCTCATCGAACTCGACGAGACCGGGCTCCTCTTGCTGCATCTCGGCATGTCCGGGCGGATCACCGCGGCCGGTCCTGAGATTCCCGCGGCAAAGCACGACCATGTGATCCTGACCCTCGACGACGGCACGGTGGTGCGCTTCAACGACCCACGCCGCTTCGGGCTGCTCGATTATATGCCGCGCGGCACCGAGGCGGCGCATCCGCTATTGGCGGGGATGGGTCCCGAGCCGCTGGAGCCGGGCTTTGACGGCGCCTATCTGGAGCGGGCATTGGCCGGCAAGCTGACCCCGATCAAATCGGCATTGCTCGACCAGCGCATCGTCGCCGGGCTTGGCAACATCTATGTCTGCGAGGCGCTCTACCGTGCCGGGCTGTCGCCGCGCCGGCTGGCCGCGACGGTCACTGGCGCGCGTGCCGCGCGGCTCGCCGCCGCGATCCGCGAGGTGCTCGGCGAGGCGATCGAGGCGGGCGGGTCGTCGCTGCGCGACTATGTCCAGGCGAATGGCGAGCTCGGGTACTTCCAGCATCGCTGGGCGGTCTATGGAAGAGAGGGCGAGCCCTGCCCCGGCTGCACCTGCGCCGAGGGCGTCCGGCGCATCGTGCAATCCGGGCGATCGACGTTTTTCTGCGCCAGGCGTCAGCGTTAGGTCGGGTCGCGGCGCCAGGGCGCAGGGCCGCTCAGACCGGTGCGCGAAATCAGGTCAGTCCCGGCGTTGCCGGGTGAGAGGCGCGAACGCGCCGGCGCGGCCCCGCTTTCGCGGATTTCGCTGCAGCCTCGCGGTTTGCCGCCTCTTTCTTCTCCTCGGCGGCCTCGGCTTCCTTGGCCAACCGGAGACCGCGCAATCGCGTCGTTTTGGCGGCTTCAGCGTCGCGCGCGACGCTGTCAGGCGTTACAAATCTCGCAAATTGTTTTTTTGCCATATCGAACTGCTCCTTCACTCGGATAGCCGCGCGAGATCCGCGAGGACCCCAGCGATCAGCTTTTGTCGGCGGGGGTCTTGAGCATCGGGCGTTGCGGCATAGAGCTGGATCAGGTACCGCGCCTTCGCTGCCGCCTCCGGCCAGGTCATCGCATCCGCGGCCACCATAAAGGTTTCGAGCTCCTCCATCCGCGCGCGCAACGCCGCCTGATTGGCCTGAACCTCGTGGAGCAGCCGGCGAATTTCGGTGTCTTTCTGAGCCACCATCCCGCGATGCTCGTCGAGATCCACCGGCTCATCCGTCATGCTGCCTTCGCCTTTTCCGCGCGGGGGGCCGACGCGAAACGAGAGAGCGGCAACGGAGCCGGCCGGTTATGGCTTCTTGGGTACTGCGGTCGTGATGGTCGATCGTGCAGGGGCCGGTTTCTTCTTGGTGGATTTCGGCTTCTTTGGTTCGCGATTACTGCGCTTCTGTCCCTTGGCCATGTCGGTTCCCCCGTCTCGCGCGCACCACGAATGATGGTGCCGCGACAGCATGCGGGATCGCTGGCATCCTGTCCACCGTGGCAAGGAGGGAGCGGCGTCGACGCCCTTTCCTGCCCGCCCTGACACTTCCTTGCTACCGCGATCCTCGCCATCACCGTAATCTGCAGCCACGGTCCATCCGGGCCCGCCCTGGCCTGTCCGGCCCGGAGCGCCCGATCACGTATCGGCGAGAGGTCGCATATGAGCAGCACGGAATACTCCAACATCCTCCTGGAGCGGCAGGGTCCGGTCGGCATCGTCACCCTCAACCGCCCGCAGGCCCTCAACGCGCTGAATGCGGCGCTGATCGCCGAGCTCGGCGCGGCGTTCGACGAATTGGAGGGCGACAAGGCGATAGCCGCCATCGTCCTTACCGGCAGCGAAAAGGCCTTCGCCGCCGGCGCCGACATCAAGGAAATGGCCGGCAAGACCTATATGGAGGCCTATCGCGAAGATTTCATCACAAGCGGCTGGGAGCGGGTGGCGCAATGCCGCAAGCCGGTCATTGCCGCGGTCGCCGGCTTTGCGCTCGGCGGCGGCTGCGAGATCGCGATGATGTGCGATATCATCATCGCCGCCGAAAACGCCTGCTTCGGCCAGCCCGAGATCCAGCTCGGCACGATGCCGGGGGCCGGCGGGACGCAGCGTCTGGCGCGCTTTATCGGCAAAGCGAAGGCGATGGATCTGTGCCTGACCGGGCGCATGATGGACGCCGCCGAGGCCGAGCGGGCGGGGCTGGTCAGCCGCATCGTGCCGGCCGACAAGCTGCTCGCCGAAGCGATCGCAGTGGCAACGCGGATCGGCGAGCTGTCGCAGCCGATCGCGATGATGGTCAAGGAATCGGTCAATCGCGCCTTCGAGACAACGCTCGGCGAGGGCGTGCGCTTCGAGCGCCGCCTGTTCCATTCGACCTTCGCCACCGAGGACCAGAAAGAGGGGATGGCGGCCTTTATCGCAAAGCGCAAACCCGCCTTCCGCAATCGCTGAGGAGAGAACGGCGCATGGCCGGAATCGTAACCGCGGTAAGCCGCAGCCCGTCGCACAGCTTCACCAAGCCCAACGCCGACAGCATCCGCCTGGTAGCTGGGCTGGGGGTCGATGGCGACGCGCATCAAGGCGCGACGGTCCAGCACCGCTCGCGCATCGCACGCTTCGGCGATACGCCCAATCTGCGCCAGGTGCACCTGATCCATGCCGAGCTGTTCGACGAATTGCGCGGGACCGGGTTCGCCGTCTCGGCCGGGCAAATGGGCGAGAATGTCACGACACAGGGGGTCGATCTGCTCGGGCTGCCGACCGGCGCGCGGCTCCATCTCGGCAAGGATGCGGTGGTCGAGGTGACCGGGCTGCGCAACCCGTGCCGCCAGCTCGACAAGCTCAAGCCCGGGTTGATGGCGGCCACCCTGGCGCGCGACGCGGAGGGCAATCTGATCCGCAAGGCCGGCATCATGGGGATCGTGCTAGCGGGCGGCGAGATCCGCGGCGGCGACCCGATCCGGGTCGAGCTGCCGTCGCCGCCACACCAGAAGCTCGCGCCGGTCTGAACTATAGATACCCCATGGCCGGGCTTGACCCGGCCACCCACGTCTTTTCTTTCGACCAACACCGCTGCCTCAAGTCGTGGATGGCCGGGACAAGCCCGGCCACGGGGGATTTTTTGAGGTAACTTCGGAGCAAACTGCTCAAACGAGCACCCGGAACCTTAACCAGTCGTCCATGCGCTTGCGCGGGAATGACGCTCGATGCCTCAGAAGCTGAGGCGGGTGCGGAAGATCAGCGTCGCGTAGAAATAGAGCTCGGCATCGAGGGCCCGCTTGATCGTCTCGGCGCGGCGGAAGCCGTGCTGCTCGCCGGCGAACAACAGATACGCGACCGGGATGCCGCGGCGGCGCAACGCCTCGACCATCATCTCGGTCTGGTTGGGCGGCACCACCCGGTCTTCGGCGCCCTGAAAGAAGATGACTGGCCGGTCGAGGCGGTCGGCATGGGTCAGCGGCGAGCGCTCGCGGTAGAGATCGGCGCGTTCGGGATAGGGGCCGATCAGCCAGTCGAGATAACGCGACTCGAATTTATGGGTGTCGCGGGCGAGCGCGGCGACATCGCTGACCCCGTAATAGCTGGCGCCGCCCTGGAACACATCGCGGCAGGCGAGCGCCGCCAGCACCGTATAGCCCCCGGCGCTGCCGCCGGTGATGACGGCGCGCTCGCCATCGGCCAGGCCCTCGGCGATGACATGGCGGGCGGCGTTGACGCAATCGTCGACATCGACGACGCCCCAGGCGCCCTTCAGGCGCTCGCGATAGGCGCGGCCATAGCCGGTGCTGCCGCCGTAATCGACATCGAGCACGGCGATGCCGCGGCTCGTCCAGTATTGGATGCGCAAATCGAGGACCGTCGAGGCCGAGGAGGTCGGGCCGCCATGGCATTCGACGACGAGCGGCGGTTTTTCCCCGGGCGGCGCGGCGTGGTCCGGGTTGGCCGGCGGATAGTAATTGGCGTAGGCGGTGAGGCCGTTCTCGGTCGGGAAGGCGAGATGCTGCGGGACCGAGAAGTAGCGGCGCAGTGAGCCATCGCTCGCCGCCGGCGCCGACTGGCGCAGCACCTCGACCGCGCCATTCGCCGGGTCGATCGCGACGATGGAAGGCGGATCGGCGGGCGAGCCGGCGCGGCAAATGACGCGGCCACCGGCGACCCGGATGGCGCCGAACTCGCTAAAGGGCAGATCGAGCGGGACCAGCTTTCCGGCGGCGATGTCGAGCCGCGCGAGATGGCCGCGCCCGGCTGCGCGATAGGCGCAGACGAGCTGCTCGGCCGAGAGGAAGGCGTAGGTCGATTGGCCGAAATTCCACTGCGCCTGGCCAAACTCGGCCTCGCGCGGACAGAGCGGGCGGATGCTGCCGGTGCCCGGATCGACGCGGTAGAGGTTCCACCAGCCGGTGCGGTCGGAGACGAAATAGAGCACGCCGTCGGGCGACCATTGCGGCTGGAAGATCGATTCCGCGGCGCCGCCGGCGACCAGGCGGGGTGCGGCGAGCAGGCCATCGGGTCCGATGTCCGCCAGCCATAACTCGGTGCCGACCCAGGGCATGTTGGGATGGTCCCAGGAGAGCCAGGCGAGCCGGCCGCCCTCCGGCGACAGCTTGGGCGAGGCATAAAAATCGTGGCCCTCGGCCAGCACCTGCCCCGGCCCCGGTCCCGATGCATCGACATCGACCGCGACAAGCGTGTTGTCGATTCGCCCCTCCGCAGCGTGTTCCTCGCGCACCCCGATCCAGCGCCGGCGCGTCGAGTCGAACAGCCCATCGGCATAGCGCCAGCCGGTTCCCGCCCCCACCCTTCCCTCCCCCGCAAGCGGGGGAGGGTTAGGGAGGGGGCGGTCGGGGTTGGCATCCGGGGTCAGCGGCGTCGGCGCCTGCCCGGCGGTCTGCCGATAGAGGCGCTGATCGGCGAAGTTGCTGAAGAAGATCAGCCCGCCATAGACCGTAGCGGCGCCGCCGCCATATTCATGCACCCGGGTACGCGCATTGAACGGCGCCGGGGTGATGTCCTCGATGCCGCCGCCCGGGTTTATCGAAGACAGGGGGTCGCGGCGGACAAGCACGCTGCGGCCCTCGCGCGGGCGGCTCTCGATCCAATAGATGTCGCCGCCATCGACCAGAATGTCGCCGAGGCCGATCGTCTCGCCGACGATCAAATCCGAGGTGATCGGCGAGCGCCAGGCGCCATAGGGCAGGGTTTCGCGGTCGGCCATTTGCGTCACAAATCCTGCACATGCCCGTCCGACGCGGCCTTGGCGATCGCCTCGAAGGCGGCCACGACATCGACCATTTCGCCCGGGGCTATCGGATAGGGTGCGACCCCGGCGATGGCGTCGGCGAAGGCTTCGAGGTTGGCGCGCACCGAGTCGACCGGCGGCAAGTGCAAATGCTGCGGCTCGCTGCGGTTTCTGCGCAGCACCAGCTCGGTGCGGCCGAGCGCCTCGGCCGATCCGTCTTTGCCGAAGACGTGGACCCGCCAGAAAATCGGGGTACAGCGCACCGCGGTCAA
>JBGPTQ010000135.1:0-5716 GCA_041490725.1 Allostellaceae bacterium
AAAGCCGGCGGCCTCCTCCCGGCCGATCACCGCGAAGCCGCGCGGCTTGTCGAGGTCGGACGCAAGCTTGGCGAGAAACTTATTGTAGCTGAGGCCGATCGAGACGGTGATGCCGAGCGAATTTTCGACCCGCAGGGCGAGCGCTGCGAGCAGTTGCGCCGGGGCGGCGCCGTGCAATGCCTGGGTGCCGGTGAGGTCGAGAAACGCCTCGTCGATCGACAACGGCTCGACGAGCGGGGTGAGGGCCTGCATCTCGGCCCGGACGGCGCGGCCGACCACCCGGTATTTCGCCATGTCCGGGCGGATCACGACCGCGTCGGGGCAAAGCGGGAGCGCCTTGAACATCGGCATCGCCGAGCGCACGCCATAAACCCGCGCCACATAGCAGCACGCCAGGACGACGCCGCGCGCGCCGCCGCCGATGATGACTGGAAGCTCGGCCAGCTCCGGCCGGTCGCGCTTCTCGACCGTGGCATAAAAGGCGTCGCAATCGAGATGGGCAATCGCGAGATCGGCCAGCTCCCGATGCGCGACGAGCCGCGGCGAGCCGCATTCGGGGCAGCGATCCGGCAGGGAAGCCGCCGCCGCCAGAGCGGCGCAATCGCGGCACAGGACCCTGGTCATTTCCTCTCTTCCGGCGGCCACAACCAGGCGGCGCCGCGCACCCCGCTCGAATCGCCGTGGCGGGGTGGCAACAAGCGGGTCACGATCGTATCGGATAGGATGTGGTGCCCCCAGCGGCGCGGCACCTCGTCATAGAGAAAGGAGAAGGCGGAGAGACCGCCGCCGAGGACGATCGCGTCGGGATCGATCAGGTTGATGACGCTGGCCAGGGCGCGGGCGAGCCGGCCGGCGTAACGATCGAGGCTCGCCCGGCACTCCGGGTCGCCCGCGGCCGCGCCGGCGGCGATCTCTGGCCCGGCCAGGTCACCCCCGCCAAGGTCATGCCCGTGATGGCGGCGATGGTCGGCGGCCAGCCCGGGGCCCGACAGGAACGTCTCGATGCAGCCCGCGCGGCCGCAATAGCAGGGCGGTCCCGGCAATTCGTCCGGTCGCGGGGCAGGCAGCGGGTTGTGCCCCCATTCGCCGGCAATCGCATTGGCGCCGACGAGAAGATGCCGGCCGATCACGATGCCGCCGCCGACCCCGGTGCCGAGAATGACACCGAACACGGTGCCGCAGCCCGCCGCCGCGCCGTCGATCGCTTCCGACAAGGCAAAGCAATTGGCGTCGTTGGCAAAGCGGACCGGGCGGCCGAGCGCGGCCTCGACATCGCGGCCGAGCGGCCGGTGGTTGAGCCAGGTCGAATTGGCGTTCTTGACCAGCCCGGTGGCGGCGACAAGTGTGCCGGGTATGCCGACCCCGACCGACGCGCAGGCGCCAACCTCGCTCTCGATCGCGGCAACGAGGCCGGCAAGCGCCGCGATGGTGCCCTGGTAGTCGCCGGCGGGCGTGGCGATTCGCCGGCGCGCCTGGATCCTGCCCACCGGGTCGATGGCGGCCGCCTCGATCTTGGTGCCGCCGAGATCGATACCGATGCGAAAGGTCACACCCATGGTTCCGCACCCGCGGGGAGTGTCAATGCGCCGAGCCAGGCCGCCGTTCGCAACAACCAAGGGTCGGATTGCGGCCCTGGCGGGACCCGCTGTTGATTGCGCCGGCGGCCGCTCCTGTCGCCATCCTGCCCGATCGTTACCAATTGTTAAACCACGCTCGGTAAAACATGCGATTGCGGAGCGCCGGCCGGCTGTCGAGCCGGGGCGCTGCGATGCGGCCGCGATCTGCGGCAGTTGCGGGGGCCAGGCAAGGATGATGCTCGAAGTGATCAAGCGGGACGGCAATTTCGCCCGGCGAGCGCAGAAGAAGGTGCTGATCGTCGAGGATAACGACCTCAACATGAAGCTCTTCAACGACCTTCTCGAAGCGCATGGCTATTGCACGCTGAAAACGAAGGATGGGGTGGAGGCGCTGCGGATGGCGCGGCAACACCGGCCAGACTTGATTTTGATGGACATTCAGCTGCCCGAAGTATCCGGGCTCGAAGTTACCAAATGGCTCAAGGAAGACGATGATCTGCGGACCATCCCGGTCATCGCCGTGACCGCCTTTGCGATGAAGGGCGATGAGGAAAAAATTCGCAGCGGAGGCTGTGAAGCCTATATAGCCAAACCGATCTCGGTGGCTGGCTTCATGCGCACCATCGAGCGCTTTCTCCCCTGATAAAGGGGCTATGCTGCCATGACCGCCCGCGTTTTGGTCGTCGATGACGTCGAGCTCAATGTCAAGCTGCTCACGGCTAAGCTGGCCAGCGAGTATTTCGAGGTCGTAACCGCCGATAACGGCGTGCACGCGCTGGCAATTGCCGAGGCCGAGCTGCCCGACATCATCCTCTTGGATGTGATGATGCCGCGGATGGACGGCTTTGAGGTGTGCCGCCGGCTAAAGGCGAATGCGCGCACCGCCGATATCCCGGTTGTGATGGTGACCGCGCTGTCCGATGTCGCCGACCGCCTGCGCGGCTTGGAAGCAGGCGCCGACGATTTCCTGACCAAGCCGGGCAACGATATCGCCTTGTTTGCGCGTGTGCGCTCGCTGGTGCGCCTGAAGCGCACGATGGACGAGCTGCGCTTGCGCGAGGAGGTTTGCGGCCGGTTCGGCACCGCCGATGCCAGCGATGGGCCCACCGCGGATGTCAATGCCGCGCGGATCCTGCTCGTCGTGGAACAGGGGGTCACGGCATCGCGAATTATCGAAACGCTGGGGCCGGTTGCCGCCTCGGTGTTGCACGCCTCCTCCTGTGCCGAGGCGCAAGCTATGCTGGATGATTCGGTCGAGTTGGTCATCGCCAGCCTGTCGCTGCCGGATGGCGACCCGCTGCGTCTGGTCGCGCAGTGGCGGGCGAACGAGGCCTCGCGCCGGCTGCCGATCTTGCTGATGGCCGATGACAGCGAGCTGCCGCGGCTCGCCAAGGGCCTCGATCTCGGCGCCAACGATTATCTGGTCCGTCCGGTCGATCGCAACGAGCTCTTGGCACGGGTGCGGACCCAGATCCGCCGCAAACGCCTGGAGGAGAGGCTGCACGAAAATTACCAGCATAGCCTGTCGCTGTTTCTGATCGACGAACTGACCGGGCTCCACAATCGCCGCTACGTCTTCGAGCATCTGAGCGGCCTGCTCGGCCGAATGACCGCGGGCGGCGGCGCGACCGCGCTGATGCTCTTCGACATCGATCATTTCAAGCAGGTCAATGACCGTCACGGTCATCCGGCCGGCGATGAGGTTCTGCGCAAGCTCGCCGAACGCGCGGTGCGCCAAGTGCGCAGCGTCGACCTGGTCGGTCGCGTGGGCGGCGAGGAGTTTGTCGCGGTCATGCCTGAGACCAGCCTTGGCGAGGCGGTTGCCATCGCCGAGCGGCTGCGCGTCGCCGTGGCCGACGAGCCCTTCACGCTGCAAGGAAACAGCGACAAGGTGACGGTCACGGTCAGCGTCGGTATTGCGGTGACCGGCGAGGGGAGCGATACGCTGGAGAGCCTGCTGAAGCGCGCTGACGACGCGCTCTACGCCGCCAAGAATGCCGGCCGCAATCGCATCATCACGCTCCCAACCCTGCAGGCGCCGCCGCTGCTGAAACTAATGCCGATCGCCCTCACGTCCTGAGCCGTTACGTCACGCGGATCGAGCGAGCATCCGCCGGCTCAGGCGGACGACGCACCCACCCGCGCGACGTCCGGGCGAGCTACTTGATCTTGGCTTCCTTGAAGACGACGTGCTTGCGCGCGACCGGATCGAACTTCTTCAGCTCGAGCTTGTTGGTCTTTGTCCGCGGGTTCTTCTTGGTGACATAGAAAAACCCCGTATCGGCGCTGCTAACCAGCTTGATGAGGACAGTGCTTGACTTTGCCATCGGCGGCCTCGCGGGGTTGGAAATTAGTGCGACCGGGAAGATAACGCACGGTTGACGTCTGTCAAGGCAGGCTCTGCCGGCGCGCTCTCGGCAAGGCGGGTCGTGAGGGGCAACGCATGCAGCGCCTGGGTGTAGAGCTTGGGGTCGGCGAGCATGCGCTCAGCCAGCCTCAGGTCGATGACCGGGCTGGTACGGCGCGCCGGGCACCAACGACGCAGCTCGGACCAGGCGCCCTCGTCGAGAGCGGCGCGCGGGCGCGCCGGCGGCCCGGCAACCGGCACCGCGGCGACCCGCTCTAACCCGATCTCGAGCGAGCGCTCGTCATCGCCCAGATCGGTGGTGCACAGCGTCGGCACCACCCCGTGCGTTTGCAGGAAATAGCCCGATGGCGTAACCAGCCGAGCCCAGGTCACGGTCAGCTCGCCCTCGTTCGGCAGGCGCAGCACGGTTTGCACGGTGCCCTTGCCGTAGGACGAGCTGCCGATCACGACGGCGCGTCCGACATCCTGCAGCGCGGCGGCCACGATCTCGGCAGCCGAGGCGGAGCCGCCGTTGATCAGCACCGCGAGCGGCGTCAGCGGGGCGATGCCGGTGCCCGAGGCGGCGAAATATTGGTGGCTGGCCGGGTGACGCCCGACCGTCGATACGATCGGGCCGTCGCGGATGAACAGATCGGCGAGGCTGACCGCCTGGTCGAGCAGCCCGCCGGGGCTGCCGCGCAGGTCGAGGACGATGCCGGCGAGGGGGCCGCCGGTCTGCCGTTGGACTTCCGCCAGGCCCTCGGCAATGCGCTGGGTGGTGCTGCGGTTGAAGCTGGCGATTTGGAACACGGCGATATCGCCGTCGCGCGACGCGGTCACGGTCGGGGCGATGACAAAGGCCCTGTGCAGCTGGAGGTCGCGGGGCTGCATCGTGCCGGGGTGCAAAACGCTGACCGCCACCGCGCTGCCGACGGGTCCGCGCAGCTGGTGAACGACCGCCTCGTGTGAACGGCCCGCAATGGCGACCCCGTCGATCGCGACGATCTGGTCCTCGGGGCGGATGCCGGCGCTATCGGCGGGGCTATGCGGGGTGACCGTGGTGACGCGGAACACATCGTCGGTTGTGCCGAGCGTCACCCCGATCCCGCCGAAGCCGTCGCGCGCTGCGCGCTGATCGCGCGCCACCTTGGGAGCGGAATAGTGCGAGAAGCGATCGAGCGAGGCCGTCATGCCGTCAAACACGGCCTCGTCGATGGTTTCCGGCGACAGCGCGGCGAGGCGGGGCGAGGCTTCCTTGGCGGTTGCGATCAGCTTGGCGACCAATTCGCCCCAGTCGCGGCTGTTCGTGTCGGCCGGCATCGCGTAGCGGCCGATGTCGCCGCCGCCATAGCTGAGCGCGAGCACACCGGCGGCGCCGGCTCCCAAGCCGTCGCTCACGCCAAGATCGCCGTCGAGCCGGGACAGGCGCGCCGCTCCGGATAAGGCAAGCCGGCGGCTCGATACCGGCTCGATGTAGAAATTGGCGATGTTGTCGAGCCCGCGGGCGAAAAGCGGCCCGTCGGCAGCGGCCGGGAGCGGCCCCTGTCCCGCGCAGCCGGCGAGGGTCACAATGAGGCCCACCGACGCGGCAGAAACGGTCGGCCGCAGATAGAGCAGCGCGCCGATCAACAACCCCCTGGCTCCCCTATTCAAAAATCTGGCGTGTCCTTGACGGGGGCAGGTCGGGGCATGCCGCACGATTGAGCCCCATTCGGGCGGGCTCCCTCGGCCCCTGCGCAGGGTAGAGCGCCGCGCGGCCGCGATCAACACGCCAGGGCAAGCGCGTTGGTAG
>JBGPTQ010000136.1:0-5710 GCA_041490725.1 Allostellaceae bacterium
CACCTTCAAATTTTCCTCGCTGCCGGGAACCACCAGCGGCGTCATCCCGGCGGCCTCGGCGACCGCTGCATCGTCGGTCAGGACGCGCCCGGAAGCGGCCCGGTGCGCCGCGAGAATGGCCTGGAAGTGAAAGCCTTGCGGGGTCTGCGCCCGCCACAATTGCGCGCGGTCGACGGTGTCCCGGACCCGGCCATCCGCGACCCGCTTCAACGTATCGCCGAGCGGCAGGGCCGGGATCGCGGCTTGTGCCTGGTCGAGCGCGTCAAGCACCCGGTCGATCAGCGCCGGGTCGGGAAATGGCCGCGCGCCGTCATGGATCAGCACAAGCTCGGGATCATAGGGGGCGAGCGCTTCGAGACCGAGCCGCACCGAATCCTGGCGCTCGGCACCGCCCGGCACCGGCGGCAGCACCGCGAGCCCGGCCACGGCCTCATCGAAAATTCCGCGGTCCTCCTCGCGGATCACGACTTGCACGCCGCCAATCCGCGGATGCGTCGCGAACGCCGCCACGGCATGGCGCAGCACGAGGCTGCCGCCAAGCCGCAGATATTGCTTGGGGAGCGCGCCGCCGAACCGGCTGCCGCGGCCGGCCGCAACGATAAGAGCATAGGTAGCGGTCATCCGGGTTAAACTAACCGCGAACGCGCCCGTCCGCTAGGCGATGCAGGGATGTAGGATGGGCTGAGCATCGCGAAACCCGTCAGATCCGGCTGCCTGCGCTCAGCGGCCGAGCGCCGCGAAGGCCGGCTTGCGGGTGAAGTCGTGCGTCGCCTCGACGTAGCGCACCGTGCCGGTCTTCGAGCGCATCACCACCGAATGGGTGTGGGCGCCGCCCGGGAAGCGGCGCACGCCCTTCAGCATGCTGCCGTTGGTGACGCCGGTGGCGGCGAACATCACATCGCCGTGCGCGAGGTCGAGGAGGCCGTATTTGCGGTTCAGATCGGTGATGCCGAGCCGGTGTGCGCGGCCGCGCTCGTCGTCGTTACGGAATAGCAGCCGGCCCTGCATCTGCCCGCCGATGCAGCGCAAGGCGGCGGCGGCCAGAACGCCCTCGGGCGCACCGCCCGAGCCCATGTAGATATCGATGCCGGTCTCGGGGTCCGAGGTGGCCATGACGCCGCTGACGTCGCCATCGCCGATCAGCATGATGCGCGCGCCGGCCTCGCGCACCTTGGCGATCAGCTCGGCATGACGCGGCCGATCGAGGATGCAGACGACCAGGTCGGCGATGTCCGCATTCCTGGCGCGCGCCAGGTTTTTGAGGTTCATCGCCGGCGTCTCGTCGAGGTCGACGATATCATCCGGCAGGCTGCCGCCGACCGCGATCTTGTCCATGTAGACATCCGGCGCATTCAAAAAGCCGCCGTGATCGGCCATCGCCAATACCGCGAGCGCGTTGGCTCCGCCCTTGGCGGTGATCGTGGTGCCCTCGAGCGGGTCGAGCGCGATGTCGATCTTGGGGCCCTGAAGGGTCCCGACCTTCTCGCCGATAAACAGCATCGGCGCCTCGTCGCGCTCGCCTTCGCCGATCACCACCGTGCCGTCGATCGCCAGGCTGTTGAGCGCCTGGCGCATCGCGTCGACCGCGGCCTGATCGGCCGCCTTCTCGTCGCCGCGCCCCATCAGCCGCGAGGCGGAGAGCGCCGCCACTTCGGTCACGCGGACCGCTTCAAGCGCAAGATTGCGATCCATCTTGGAGTTCGATGTTTCGGCCACGCTCTCCTCCCTCGCTGTCGATACCAGATAGTTAAAACCACGCAGGCACGGAGATATAGTTCACAATGAGGCGGTGAGGCAGCGAGGAGAGCGATTCATTAACCTCACTGCCTCACTGCCTCTGTGGTGAATTTTCTTGATCTTCGTATTCTCCATGTCTTCGTGGTTACCCTCAAAAATCCTCGATGCGGATCATGCGCGGCATCTCGAGCACGGTGTCGAGCGCCGCGATCCGGTCGAGTGAGCGCCGCATCGCCGCCTCGACCGTCACATGCGTTGTCAGCACCACCGGCACCGCCTCGCCCGGCGCGCGGCCGCGCTGGATCATCGATGCCATCGAGACCTGCTCGTCGCGCAGCGCCGCCGCGACATCGGCGATGACCCCGGGCTGGTCGACCACCATCAATCTGATGTAATACGCGCCCTCATGGCGCTCCATCGGTGCACCGGGCAGCGCGACGAGTGACGCGGCCGGGACCCCGAACGGCGGGGCCTGGCGCCCGGCGGCGATGTCGACCAGATCGGCGGCGACCGAGGATGCTGTCGGGAAGGCTCCGGCGCCGCGCCCCTCCAGCAGCACCCGTCCGACGAAATCGCCCTCCGCGACGACCGCGTTGAACACCCCCTCGACCGCCGCGATCGGCGTCGCCCGCGGCACCATGCAGGGGTGGACGCGCTGTTCGAGCCCGTTCTCGGTCAGCCGGGCGATGCCCAGAAGCTTGATGCGATAGCCCAGCTCCTCGGCAAAATCGATGTCGAGCCGCGTGATGTGGCGGATGCCCTCGGTGTAGACACCGGCGAGATCGACCGGGCGGCCGAACGCGACGCTCGCCAGGATCGCCAGCTTGTGGGCGGCGTCGACCCCGTCGATGTCGAAGCTCGGGTCGGCTTCGGCGTAGCCGAGCTTTTGCGCCTCGCCCAGCACCTCGGCAAACTCGCGCCCGCTCTCGCGCATCGTCGTCAGGATGTAGTTCGAGGTGCCGTTGAGGATGCCGTAAACGCGGGTGAGCCGGTTGCCGGCGAGGCTCTCGCGCACGGTCTTGATCACCGGGATGCCGCCGGCGACCGCGGCCTCGAAGGCGAGCGCGACCCCCGCCGCCTCGGCGCGCTCGGCGAGCGCCGTCCCGTGGTGGGCCATCAGCGCCTTGTTGGCGGTGACGACGTGCTTGCCATGGGCGAGCGCGGTCTCGACGACGGCGAGCGCGATCCCCTCGGCGCCGCCGATCAGCTCGACGACCACGTCGATTTCCGGGTCGGCGGCCATCGCGACCGCGTCTTCGTACCAGCGCACCGCCGACAGATCGACACCGCGATCGCGGCGGCGGTCGCGCGCCGACACCGCCACGACGACGATGCGGCGGCCGGCGCGCACCGCGAGCAATTCGGCCTGGCGCTCCAACAGCGCCAAGGTTCCGGCGCCGACCGTGCCGAGCCCGGCGATGGCGATTTTGAGGGCTGGTTTCAGGGCTGGTCTCACGGGCAAGCTTTCATGCGGGGGTCGGAGCGCGAGTCATTGGGCGAATTGTATCTCGACCCGACCCGCCTTTGCGCCGGCGGCGGGTACCGCCTCGGTCTGGATCTTGTCGGCGGGAATACCGGCTTCAACGAGGGCGTTGGCGACCGCCCGCGCGCGCTCGAGGGCGGTGCGGTAGCTGTCGAGCGGGTCTTCGCCGGCGGCCGGTGCCGCGGCATAGGTGAGCACCCGCACCGCGCCCGGCTGATCCTTATAGAGCGCCGCCACCCGTTCGATCTGCGCCCGGTCCTGGCTGTTCGGCTCGGCCGCGGCATCGGGGATGCCGAGCGTCGCGACGGTGGTGGTGGCCGGCGCGCGTTTCGGCGCCGCCTTGGCGGTGGCGGGCGGCGGCGCAAGTGGGGCCAATACCGGTGCGGGCGGGGCCGGTATTGGCGTCGCGCTCGCGACCGCAGCGGGCGGCGGCTCGGCCACGCCCACCGGCCGCGGGACTGCCGGCAAGGCTGGCCGGGGCGGCGGCGGCCGCACCGTTTCGGGCTCGGGGACCGAGCGCAATTCAGGCATTTGCAGGGTCGAATCTTGTGCGACGGGCTCGGGTGGCTCGCCCGCCTTGCGGCGGCCCGATGGGGCTGCATTCAACGCCGTTTTGGAGTCCGGGGAGGCGGTGGGCGCCGCGGCAAGCGCGGCGGCGGCAGGGCCTGGCGATTGGACATTCGACGGCGAGGGTGCCGGGGCCGATGCGAGGGTTGCGGCCAGCGGAGGCGGCGGCGGCCCGGCTTGCGCCGCCGTCGCAGTGCGATCGGCGATCAGGCTTTGCGTCAGCTTCTGCCGCTCGGCCGTGCTCGTCGCGCGGGTTGGCGGCGGCGGGAAGCTGGCGAGGTTCGGATAGGGGGCGGCCTCGGCGTCGGCGAGATTACGGGTAAACGGCGCGCTCTCTGGGTCGGGATCGTTCTTGTTGGCGCCGCTCAGCGAGCGCCAGGTCTCGACCGGGCTGCATCCCCCAAGGGCGGTGCCCAGGGCGCTGCCGAGCGCGATCAGTACGAGGAGGCCGGTGAACCCCCCGGTTTGCCAAAGACGCCGCCGGTCGGGCCGGCCGCCAGGCCGAAACCGGGCTGTGCGCAATGCCATCCGCCAGATCCCGCCACCCTCGCCGCTTGCCGCTGCCCGGTCCACAGCGCCGATGGCGACCGTGGCGGCAGGAAGCGGCGGCACAATTGGATCGCTGTGTATTAGATCCGCGCCTGCGCGTCACTACATTTGATCCGCCCGGCAGGGGTGAGGACACCGACATGAGCGAGAGGGAGAGCGGCACCCGCGCCGCCGGCGGCAAAGGCCGGGCAAGTGCTTCCGCCGGGCACCCCGGGGAGGTGCCCGACCCGGCCGAGCTGTCGCGCCAGATGGCCGATCACATGGCCGAGATCGCCGAAAAGAGCCAGCGCCTGGTCGCCGATTTCCTGGCCCGCCAAAGTGGCGGTGACGGCGGGGAGGAGGGCATCGGCCTGGCGAACCCGACGGCGATCGGCGCCGCTTTTTTCGAGATGACCCAGCGCATGATGGCGGACCCGGCGCGGCTGGTCGAGGCGCAGGTCTCGCTGTGGAACGACTATATGCATCTGTGGCAGCGCACCGCTCAGCGTTTTCTCGGCGGCGACGCCGAGCCGCTGATCGAGGCCGCGCCCGAAGACCGCCGCTTCCGCGACCACGCGTGGAGCGACAACACGCTCTTCGACTTCATCAAGCAGAGCTACCTGATGACCGCAAGCTGGCTGCAGGGCGCGGTCAAGAATGTCGCGGGCCTCGACGAGCATACCGCCCGCAAGGTCGATTTCTATACCAGGCAATTCGTCGACGCGATGGCGCCGTCGAATTTCGTGCTGACCAACCCCGAAGTGCTGCGCGCGACGCTCGACAGCCGCGGCGACAATTTGCTGAACGCCCTCAAGAAGCTGCTCGGCGATCGGGAGCGCGGTAAGGGCCACCTCGCGATCAGCATGACCGACCCGGCGGCGTTCAAGATCGGCGAGAACGTCGCCGCGAGCCCGGGCAAAATCGTCTACCAGAACGAGCTGATGCAATTGATCCAGTACGCGCCAACCACGGAAAAGGTAAAGCGGCGCCCGCTGTTGATCATCCCGCCCTGGATCAACAAGTTCTACATTCTCGACCTGCGCCCGGGGAATTCGTTCATCCGCTGGGCGGTGGCCCAGGGCCACACGGTTTTCGTGATCTCCTGGGTCAACCCCGACGAGAAGCTCGCCGCCAAGACCTTCGAGGATTACATGCGCGCGGGGCCACTCGCCGCGCTCGATGCGATGGAACAGGCAACCGGCGAGCGCGCGGCCAACGTCATCGGCTATTGCCTCGGCGGCACGCTGCTCGCCGCGACGCTCGCCTTCATGGCCGCCAAGCGCGACGCGAGGGTCAAGAGCGCGACCTATTTCGTGACGATGGTCGATTTCACCGAGGCCGGCGAGCTCAGCGTCTTTATCGACGAGGAGCAGCTGCTCGCGCTCGATCAGCGCA